>JAEMRC010000055.1 GCA_016463545.1 Ilumatobacteraceae bacterium | reverse complement strand
GTTGGATTTTGAATATCGACGGATGTAAAAAAACCACCTGCTCCAGACCGTGTGTCTGCGGGCGTGTTCGACTCCTTTGGTAGCGCGAAGAAATCGTCAATGAATTTACGTCCGATACCAATGCCGTCTTCGAGCATCTCGAACTCACCGTAGATTGGTGCCTGCGGTAGATCTGCAGCCGCTAACAAGTAAAATTCATCGGCCGCATAAACAGTTGGGCGACCAAGTGTGCGCAGGAAGACCTCTTGCCAACGCTCGACTAGGGCAATGACTTCTCGGCTTTCTTCTGGAGTCTGTACTCGCATACGTGCTTCTGTGTTGTGCTTGCTTAAGCCAAGGGGCACGATCGCAATAGCGGTTAGTCGATCAAACTTTTCTAGCAGATCTAGCAGAGTGTTCTCAAGGACTTCACCGTCATTGACTCCTGGACACAACACAATCTGACCACGAATTTCAATATCGTTTTTCATGAGTTCTGACATCCATCTCAAACTCATCCCTCCGCGTTGATTTCGCAGCATCTCTGCTCGTTTTGACGCATCGGTTGCATGAATGCTCACATAGAGCGGTGACAATCGCTCGTCAACGACTCTTTCAAAGTCGGCCTCAGTAAAGCGCGTCATTGTTGTGAAATTACCGTAGAGAAAACTCAGTCGATAATCGTCATCTTTGAGATAGAGACTCTTTCGCATTCCCTTTGGGAGTTGGTAGATGAAGCAAAATTCGCAGTGGTTATCACACGTGTGAATGCGGTCAAATAACGCACTTGTCACCGAAGCACCGAATTGTTCTCCGGGCCCCACGTCCACGAGGATTCTGGTTTCTAGGCGACCTCGAAGAATTTCTAACTCGACCACACTTTGAGCGGTCAGGGTTTGCCACTCCAGAACATCTCTCGGCGATACTCCATTGACCGCACAAATCAGATCACCGATCTGCACTCCAGCGCGTGCGCTAGCGCTTCCCGGCGCAACCGAAGCAATTTCGGGGAGGGAATCGATGATTGTTGACACGCAGATAGAGGCTATCGCCGTGACCCGTCTGTATCCTGAGGTCTGTTGTATGGATGTACAAAAGGTTCTTCTAGCGTCGCCCCGCGGTTTTTGCGCTGGAGTAGAGATGGCGATCAAGGCCCTCGCTTGGATGGTGCGGTCATTTGATGCTCCTGTCTACTGCTATCACGAGATAGTGCATAACAAAATCGTTGTTGATCGCTTTAAAGCGCAGGGCGTCATTTTTGTTGACGACATCAACGACGTCCCTATCGGCAAACCCATCATGTTGTCCGCCCACGGTTCTGCTCCTGAGGTGGTGGCAGCCGCACGCAAAAGAGGCAGTTACGTGGTTGATGCCGTATGTCCTCTTGTGACAAAAGTTCATCACGAAGTGAAGACCAGAGCAGATCGTGGTTACCACATTGTTTACATCGGCCACGATGGTCACGAAGAAGCAGTCGGCACGATGGCCGTCGCTCCCGAGTCAATCTCTCGCGTCGAATCTGTTGATCAGGTCCTTGCACTGCCAATATTTACTAAGCCAGTTGCACTCCTTGCACAAACCACCCTCTCACATAGAGAGTGGCATGAGGTTGCCGTCAGTGTGCATCAAAGATTTCCAGATGTATGGACACCTGGCCGAAGTGATTTATGTTTCGCGACTACAAATAGGCAATCAGCGTTAATGGAAATTGCTCCACGATGTGATGCACTCGTTGTTATTGGATCAGCAAATAGTTCAAATACGGTGGCGCTCCAGCAACTTGGCATAGAAGCAGGATGTTCTCGCGTTCTACGCATCAATGATGACTTTGAACTTCCGGACGACCTAACAGGTGTAGTTGGAGTGACTGCCGGTGCATCCGCTCCCGAAGAACTGGTTGATCGAATTTTAAAAAAACTCGCACCACGCGACGGCGTGGAAGAAGTTCGCGTCACTAGCGAGGATGAATATTTCCCGCCACCACGAAACATCCGCGAACTTCAATCCGTCTTTGAGGCTGCGTCAACCGTTTTGCTCGGCGGGGGTCTCTTGTCAGCTCCAGACCTTGAAGACCGCACTCTTGCTGCCAGCACGATTCTTGAAACCTTGCAATCGTCGTAAATTAAAGACCTTAGTTACGGGGTACTTTGCTCCATGCGATATCCCGGTCAACACGCACATCGCCGGGTAGCCCAAGAACTCTTTCGCCAAGGATGTTTTTCATGACCTCTGTTGTGCCACCCTCGATGCTGTTAGCACGGGCGCGAAGAAATGCTTTCTGCCAAGTGTCAAATCCCATCGCAGTTTCTGGTCGCACCATTGCATAACTCCCGTACAGCATTCCGTTTGCACCCATGCCGTCGACAATAAACTCAAAAACGTCTTTATTGAGGTCGGCGCTCGCCATCTTGCCAATTGAACCCTCCGGCCCAGGAACTCCCATTTTTCTACTCTGTGATGCACGAATATTTGTTAGACGCAGCACCTCTGCGCGAGACCAGAGTTTCATTAATTCATCTTTTGTTGCGCCATCTTTTTGAGACTCGTCCATCGCGGTCCAGACCTTGACGGCTTGACCGATTGGCCCTGAACCTCTAGCGGGAATACTTCCGCCGATTGACACGCGTTCGTTCATCAAGGTTGTGAGCGACACGCGCCATCCCTCTCCGGGCTTGCCCAACATTTCTGTCTCGGCAATTCGTGTATCAGTAAAATACACTTCATTGAATTCAGCCTCACCGGTCATCTGGCGCAGTGGTCGAACTTCAACACCGGGTGCCTGCATATCGACAACAAACGCGGTGAGACCCGCATGCTTGACGGCCTCAGAGTCTGTACGCACGACCAACAAACCAAAACGTGAAAGATGAGCAAGTGTTGTCCAGACCTTTTGTCCATTCACTATCCACTCTTCGCCGTCTTTGATGCCTTTTGAAGACAAGCCAGCAAAATCGGATCCAGAGCCTGGTTCAGAAAACAGCTGACACCAAATCTCTTCGCCCGTGAAGAGGGGGCGTAAATACCTTTTCTTTTGGGCATCACTTCCCCATTCGACAACTGTCGGTCCGCACATTCCTTGACCAATTGGATTGCGAGCCTGCGCACTCGGCGCGCCTTGCGCGAATACTCGCTCGTTCACCAATTTTTGATACTTAGGAGATACACCAAGTCCCCCAAAGCCGATAGGGAAATGCACCCACGCGAGCCCCTTGTCATATTGAGCACCCAAAAATACTGCGGGTGGGGTGTTTTTAGGAGGAAACTCTTTTAAGAGCTCTTCAGTCAGATCAACTACTTGTTGCTCTTGAACAGTGAGTTGTGTTTCAAGTACGGCCATGGTGTCCCCTTATTTTGTAGATACGACTGTCGATATTGCGACTGTAACAATTGCTACTAAAGCGTGCACAAGCCACGCCCTAATTTAATTCACGAAGCAGCGCAAATGTTGCCTTTTGGTCAATTCTGCATAATTCGGGAACCACTAGGCGAAGCGCCACGACAGACTGCAGCCCCACCATGTCTGAGCGCCGCCGATACGACTGGGTCAGGTTATTAAGCGTGCGAATTACTACTGCTCTTGTCGTTGTTGGTTGTAAAATTTCATCTGCGTCACCGGTTAAGCCGCCAGACATTGACGCAATGGCCAGGCACTGGTCCTGCGTCAGTGGTAATCCCCCATTAAACGGATCGAAGTATTCTGTCTGGTCTGAGGCGTTTGTGCCGAGGACGAAGTGTCCAGGTAATCCCACACCCCACAGATTGATTCCGCATCTCCGGCTGACCAAGATGGCAATAACACACAATGTGATCGGGAGTCCCCGACCAGACGTCAACACTTTGTGCGGCAATGAATTGTGAGGGTGGTCGTACTGCAATTTGTCTCCGACAAGCAATCCCGAAGAAAAGAGGACCTCAATCAACCCCTGTGGAGTTTTGTTGGTGACGGATTTTGCAAGGGCATCTAGTTCGTCGCCCAAAAGCGACACATGGCACTCAGGGTCAAAAATCTGACACAACAGAGAAAAGACTTCTTCTAGGTCGGGGTCGTTGTGCTCATCCAAAAACAACCTGGTGAATGCCTCCAAAAGATGGTCTCTTGGGGTTGAGTTCACTAAGTCAGAGTACCTTTTACTAGGTTCATAACTATGTTTCCGCACGACTTCGCCCTCACCACCCCTGACAAGGCCGCCATCATTATGGGCTCAACCGGCGAGGTGATCACGTATCGCCAACTAGATGAGGCCGCAATCCGTCTCAGCAATGTGTTGCGCGATGCAGGTCTTAACCCTGGCGATCATGTTGCGCTGTGCTTAGAAAATCACCCTCGATACCTCGAAATATTGTGGGGCTGTCATTACGCGGGGCTTATCTACACCGCGTGCTCAAGCAGACTCACTAGTGCGGAACTCACCTATATCTTGAACGACTGCGCTGCTAAAGCATTTATTACGTCTCATTACAAAGCCGACCAGGCACTTGACATCATCGACACAATTCCAGATGTTCATCTTCGACTCATGCTTGACGGAACAATTGACGGTTATGACTCTTTTGAACAGACCATCGCTGCTGCATCTGTCACTCCGCTTAGCGACATGGTTGACGGCACGGACATGCTGTATTCAAGTGGCACGACCGGAATGCCAAAGGGAATTGCTAAGCCTCTGCCGATGTCGCCGATAGGCACATCTGTCGGGCTCGGGATGTTGACGGTCATGTTGTTTGGTTTCAGTGAAGACACGATGTATCTATCACCGGCGCCTCTGTATCACGCAGCACCACTTCGTTTTAATATGACTATTCATACCATTGGAGCTACCACGATCGTCATGGAGAACTTTGATGCAGAGGAGTTTTTGCAACTCACGCAAAAGTATAAAGTCACGCAAACACAGGTTGTGCCAACAATGTTCATACGAATGCTCAAACTCGATTCCAACGTGCGCTCTCAATATGACTGCTCGACGATTACTCACGCGGTACATGCTGCAGCGCCCTGCCCCATCGAAACAAAACGCAAGATGATCGAATGGTGGGGCCCCGTGATTCATGAGTACTACGCGGGGACAGAAGGAAACGGTTTTGTGTATTGCAATAGCGAACAATGGCTTGCTCATCCCGGAACGGTCGGAACTGCCATACAAGGAATTGTGCACATCTGTGATGACGAGGGCAAAGAAGTTGCCAATGGAGAATCTGGAACAATCTTTTTTGAAAATGGCGGAATCTTCGAGTACCACAACGATGTAGAGAAAACCAAAGCATCTCGAGATCCCCTTGGTCGAGGCTGGTCAACCTTAGGAGACATCGGATATCAGGATGCGGATAACTTTTTGTATCTGACAGATCGAAAGGCGTTCATGATTATCTCGGGAGGTGTGAACATTTATCCTCAAGAATCAGAGAACATTCTTATCAATCATCCAAAAGTCATTGATGTTGCCGTGTTTGGCGTTCCCAACGCCGACTTCGGCGAAGAAGTCAAAGGAGTCGTGCAACCGGTCACGATGCCCGCCAACGAAGAAGAGGCTCGACTACTTGCTCAAGAACTGATTGTCTTTTGTCGAAGCCAACTAGCCGACATCAAATGCCCTCGTTCAATCGACTTTCGAACAGATTTGCCAAGACATCCGACGGGCAAACTGTACAAGCGGCTACTCAAAGATGAGTACTGGAAGGCTGCTGGTCGCTCTATTTAGCGAACCAGTGCGCGCGTGCATCCATTTCTTGAGGCGACGGGTCCGATCGCTTTTGCCCATCGCGGCGGAGCATCGGCTGCACCTGAGAACACCTTGGCTGCGTTTGCAGATGCAGTCTCTCTTGGCTACACATATGTTGAGACAGACGTACACGCAACTGCCGACGGTGTACTTGTTGCATTTCACGATGACGATCTTTCCCGAACCTGTTCTACTTCGGGTCGAATCGCTCAGCTCCCGTGGTCAACCGTATCGCAGGCTCGGGTTTCAGGAACCGAACAGATTCCCCTTCTTGAAGACATCTTGGGCAGTTGGCCTACTTTGCGCGTCAACATTGATTGCAAAACTGATTCTGCTCTTGAACCTTTGATCGCAACGATTCGCCGCACGAACTCGCTCGAACGCGTATGCCTCGGTTCGTTTAGTGATTCGCGTTTAAAGAAACTCCGAATTGCGCTTGGACCAGATCTCTGCTCCTCGCTCGGGCCATTAGGCGTCGCACGAATGGTCGCGGCCTCGATATCCCATCGAATCGTTGCCCGACCGCATGGCGCACACGCTGCACAGGTGCCTGTTGCTCAATCGAAGTTGCCTATTGTTACACCTCGCTTCATTGACATCTGCCACAGTTTGGGAATTGTGATTCATGTGTGGACCATCGACAAGCCAGTGGAGATGGCTCGTCTTCTTGATTTAGGGGTGGACGGGATCATGACAGATGACACGAGAGCCCTCAAAGATGTCATGACTGCCCGCGGGACATGGTCTAACCCATGACAACTGAACCCACCAGTGTTCTTTCCTTAGAGAACATCTCTAAAACGTTTCGTGACGGCGCATCTGTTATTGGTGATGTCAGCCTTACCGTCAAGCGGGGTGAGGTTGTATCGATTGTGGGGCCGTCTGGGTGCGGCAAGTCAACTCTTTTGAGAATCGCTGCACGCCTTGAACCGCAGACAACTGGTACGTGCACGGTTGACACTCACGGCATCGGCTACGTGTTTCAAGACCCCACATTGTTGCCTTGGCGATCTGTTCGCGCCAACGTCGCGCTCCTGGCAGAACTGCAGCACTTAGAGAGTTCGGTGTTGCAAACTCGAGTCGATGAAGCGATTGCCTTGGTCGGACTAGAGGAGCATCAGCACAAGTATCCGCGCCAACTTTCAGGTGGCATGCGCATGCGCGTCTCTCTTGCGCGGTCTCTCGTATTACGCCCACATTTGTTTCTTTTTGATGAACCCTTCAGTGCGCTGGACGAGATCAACCGCCAACGCCTAAATGATGAATTACTGCGACTCTTTGAACATCAGCAATTTGGGGTTCTCTTTGTGACGCATTCGGTCACTGAAGCTGTCTATCTGTCTTCAAAGATACATGTCATGTCTGCACGTCCCGGCGCGATAAGCCGCACAATTAACATTCCATTTGGTTATCCACGCGAACCAGATCTGCGTTTCGATCCATCTTTTGGCATGCTTGCTCTCGAAGTATCTCATGCATTGAGAGACACAGAGTCATGACTAAAAAAACTATGCGCATGGGCCGTGTAATCAGCCCGATTGTCACGTTTGGGTTCGTGTTGTCAATCTGGTATTTCATTTCATATGTCGTCATGAACGCCAATCGCCGAAGCGTCGCACTCCCACCGCCACACGACGTCTTGAGTCAAGGATTCTTTACATGGGCTCATAACAGAGGAATCCAACCCATATTTCGTGCAATGCTGGTCACGGGCAGAGTCGCAATTATTGGACTTTTGATCGCAACAATTCTTGGTTTATTAATTGCCATCGTGATGAATTTTGCTAAGCCCTTGGAGTGGTCGCTCTATCCGTATGCCGTCATCGTGCAGACGCTTCCGATCTTGGCACTTGTTCCTATTATCAAGATTTGGTTCGGTGCCAATTTGACATCACGCACAGTTGCATGTGTGCTGGTCGCTATTTTCCCGATCATCACAAATGCACTCTTTGGTCTCCAGTCAACTGATCGGTCACTCCACGAGCTATTTTCGCTGCACAAGGCGTCCAAGTTCACGAGGCTGCGCAAACTCGAGTTCCCTTCCGCTCTTCCGGCAATTTTCACTGGACTTCGTATCGCCGCGGGTGGCAGCGTCATCGGAGCCATAGTCGGCGACTTCTTCTTTCGCCAGGGCGCAATTGGGATTGGCCGATTAATCGACAACTACCAAAAGGAAGGCCGGACAACCGAACTATTCGCTGCAGCGATTGTGTCGTCGCTCTTCGGTGTGGCAATTTTCATAGGTTTTGGTTTTTTGTCAAAAGTTGCGATCAGACAATGGCATGACTCCGCAACTCAAGTACCTTTATGATTCCCCCCTGATTTAAGTAGGTTGAACATGCTCAAAAAAATATCCCTTCTGATTTGCTTCACTATGAGCGCAGGTCTCGTTGCGTGCAGTAGCTCCGGTTCATCTTCGTCTTCGAGCTCCACGGACCCTGAGACTGAGCCGTCGAGTTCCGTAGTTGAATCAGGCGCATCTATCTGTCCGAGAAATATCGTGATCCAAACTGACTGGTGGCCTGAACTCGAACATGGCGGAACATACCAACTCATCGGTACGCAAGGAAACATCAACAAAACATCATTTCGTTACTCGGGCCCAATACAACCGCAATACAGTGCTGGTGGCGTAGAGACAGTCGAAATACGAGCAGGGGGAGATGCGATCGGCACATCCGTCACGAATGAAATCAAAACCGACGACAGCATTACTTTTGCCTATGTCACTCTTGGCGGTGCAATGAAGGTTTCAGCGTCGTCTCCAGTAGTCGGCGTAGCAAAGACACTCGAAATTGATCCCCAGATTTTGTATTGGGATCCATCTCAAACCACCATCACAGGACCAACAGATTTAAAGAAGAGTAATAAGACCGTCAATCATTTTGATGGCATGACATACATAGATTGGTTTATCTCTCAGGACTTCATGGCGGCTGCTCAAAGTAATCCGAGCTATACGGGATCACCATCGGATTGGATCAGCCAAGGAGGAGATTTAGTACAACAGGGCTTCGCTACAAACGAAGTCTATAAATACGAAAATATATACAAATGGAAGAATGGTGCGCCAGCACCTGTTCAGTATGCGCTTCTGAGTGACTGGGGATTCCCCGATTACCCTGCCATGCTGTCTGTTCGCGCTGACAAACTCGCGTCGCTCACGCCCTGTCTAAAAGTGCTGATACCCAAAATTCAATCTGCTTGGGTTGATTATTTGAACGAGCCCACACCGATCACTGATCTCATCACAACGATAAACGACTCATATGACACTTTTTGGAAGACGAGCCCTGAACTAAACGCCGCAGGACTGAAGATTTTAGAACTTAACAAGATGGCGGCAAACAGCAAGGACGGCACTTACTGCTCGTTTGACAAAGAACGTGTTGACTCAATGGCTGGGATACTTGGAGACTTATTTGTTCAGCGAGGCGTACAAGTTGCAGACGACCTCACTGCAGTGGTCACCAATGAGTTCTGTGAGAATGCACCTGGTCGCGACGGTTAAGCGTCTTTAACGATTCCGGCTCTTGTGACTACTGGATCCTTGTCTGACCACGGAAAATTGATCCATTGATCCGTGTGTTTCCAGACGTAATCGCACTGAACAACAGAATGACTCTTTTCATACAGAACTGCAGATCGAACCTCTTTGACACGACCTTTAAAAAACTCTTGAACAATTTTCAATGTGTGGCCCGTATCTGCGACATCGTCGACAACCAAAATTCGAGCGAAACGAAGCTCAACTAGATCTGGGACAGGTGGCAAAATCATCGGCACTGGCAGACGCGCGTCGACACCGGTGTAAAACTCAACATTCATTGTGTAAAGATTTTTCACGGCCAACGCATACCCCAATGCCCCAGCAGCCAGCAAGCCACCTCGTGCTATAGCCAATATCAGATCTGGTTCGTAGCCGGAGTCGGCCACCAAAACGGCCAGTTCCCTGCTTGCAACACCAAAACTTTCCCATGTCATGATCTCTCGGTCTTCCACACTGACAAACTAGTCCGTCGTGGTCCGCGACAACAAGATGCACGCTCTTTTGATACTGCTCAGTTGGGCAAGAATGCCATCATCAACTAGATTAGATAACTCAGGGGGGGACAACGGCTGGAACTGGAACTGCACATCTACGGGAATCACAAGACGTGCTGTTGCGCGTCGAAAACCTGTTAGTCGAGTTCCCCGTTGGACGCACTGGACTTAAAGTCAATGCAGTCTCTGGGATAAGTTTCGATGTTCTTCGAGGAGAAACGCTCGGCATCGTTGGTGAAAGTGGCTGTGGCAAAAGCACCACCGGAAGAGCAATCATGCAGTTACCCCCGCCCAATAGCGGAAGAGTGATTTTTGACGGCCAAGAACTCA
Organism: Ilumatobacteraceae bacterium; assembly: GCA_016463545.1. Classification (GTDB taxonomy): domain Bacteria; phylum Actinomycetota; class Acidimicrobiia; order Acidimicrobiales; family Ilumatobacteraceae; genus UBA2093. The sequence continues at coordinate 2,437 of JAEMRC010000055.1, read as the reverse complement.
CAGCCATGCACGGCAGTGAGATGCGCGAGGCCCGAACCAATATTCAGATGATCTTTCAAGATCCGATTTCTAGTCTCAATCCGCGCCGAAAAGTACGCGACATCGTGATGGAACCACTTACAATTTGGAAGCGAGGCTCTAAGTCGGAGCGCGCTACTCGTGTTGACAAAGTTCTCGAAGATGTCGGCATCGATCCACAACGTGCAGCAGAAAGCCAACCACACCAGTTTTCTGGAGGACAATGTCAACGAATCTCGATCGCCCGATCCTTGGTTCTAGATCCAAAACTTATTATTTGTGACGAACCAGTTTCAGCGCTGGATGTGTCAGTACAGGCCCAGGTTCTGAATCTGCTCGAAGACCTGAAGAAGGAATACGGTCTCACGCTTATTTTTATCGCACATGATCTTGCAGTCGTCAAAAACATCAGCGATCGAGTCGCAGTCATGTATCTCGGCAAGATCTGCGAGGTGGCACCATCTGACGATCTCTATGCGCGCCCCGCTCACCCATACACACAACTTCTGCTCTCCAGCATTCCTGTCCCAGATCCAACAGTCGAAGTTAATCACGTCATTTCCGATGGCGAACCGCCGTCACCGGTGCTCCCACCCCCTGGTTGCCGATTCAATACACGTTGCCCCGCAGCAAGCGATCGTTGTCGCAGCGAGGAGCCTCAAATCAGGGAACTGAACGACAACCATTTTGTGGCATGCCATCACCCTGCATGGGACGCACAATCCCCTGTGGCGATTTCTTAAAAATCAATACCACGATGCCGACGGCATCAGCGCCTATTGTTGTCAACGGAATACACCGCCTATGACTTCTGTATCTACGTCCGAGTCCTCAATGCTGAGTTTTCCGCGTTTTCTTCGCAACACTGCGGCTACCTCGTCGATTGACTGGAAACGGGCTCGTCTCTACGCTCTTGTTGCGTATTTGGTATCCCGCCTCTTTGTCTTAGCTGGCGGCGCAATCGCTGTTACAACTTGGGCACTTCAGGACAAAGAAGAAGGCAAGCCAGTCAAAAATGGTCTCAAGATGTTGGTTGAGTACCTCGACATGTGGGATGGGCATTGGTATCTCGAGGTCATCCGCAAAGGGTATCCACGCGTAATTCAACCCGATGTCACATACTTTGTCTCAGACGCGCGTGCTGCATTCTTTCCGCTGTATCCGCGTCTTGTTCATTATCTGGATCTGATTATTCCGGGTGGACCTGTCTCGGTTTCCCTCTTAGTCAACTTCATCCTTGGTGGAGTTTTTATTTATTTGGCTGGTCGTATTGCCCTTGTTTTGTTCAATGCCAAAGTTGCCGAACGATCAATGGTTCTTCTTTGTCTTTTCCCGGGAAGTTTTGTTTTATCATTCGCCTACTCAGAGGCGATAATGCTGTGTCTCGCCGCTTTATGTCTGCTGGCCCTTGTTCGTCACGCATGGGTGTATGCAGGAGTTTTTGCATTACTGGCGGGCCTCGCGAGACCTAACGGTATTGCGTTGTGTTTGGCATGTGCAATCGCATGTTTGATTGCAATAAAAGAACGCCGAGACTACTCATCTTTAATTGCACCACTACTTGCACCTTGGGGCTACATCGGGTTTATGCTTTTCCTGCGGCATCACACCAACGAGCCATGGGCTTGGTTTCGAGTTCAAAACGAAGCATGGCAAGAGAGCACAAGTTTCGGCGGAACCGCTGTTGTTCGCATGTTTGATTTTTTTCGTTCGCCTTTTTCCTCGCCAACAAGTCTTGTCACAGCAGCGTCAATATTTGTCACGCTGTTTCTTTTGTACGCCGCCCGTAAACACAAATTGCCATCAATCTTTTTCTGGTACTCAATCGGCATCTTGGTTCTGATGCTTATTCCGGCCACTGTGACTGCTCGGCCACGATTTTTGTTCACTGCCTTTCCCCTCTTTATTTCTGTGGCGGCAATGTTGCAAGATGACGACGACAGGTACTGGACTCTGCTCGTGGCGTCGCTCAGCGCGGGGCTTGTCTTTATTTCAGCCCTCTACGGGGTTTACGGCGCAATTCCGTGAGACCCGCATTTCTCATCGGGCTATCGCGCCGCGTTGAGTGTTTTGCGCTAGCGCTAGTTGCTTTTATTCCAACGGTTCTTTTGCACTCGGGCACGACAAATGCAGACACAAAGCTCTACCTCACGAGCAATCCATGGAAACTTCTCCAGAGTGCTCAATACGCATGGGACCCATCGCAATTTGGTGGATACGTGCCGCACCAGGCTGTCGGATACCTGTGGCCAAGTGGACCGTTCTATCTTGTTCTCCACTCCTTGCATATTTCACCGTGGCTAATTCAGCGAATATGGGTTGCAAGTCTTTTCTTGCTCGCTGGGCTTGGCGTTAGGTGGTTGGCGAGGCATCTAGGTCTACAGCGTGCTGGTGCATTTGTTGCCGCGGTTGTATATCA
>JAEMRC010000150.1 GCA_016463545.1 Ilumatobacteraceae bacterium | reverse complement strand
AACCGCCAAGACCGACAAGTAATCCGCCGAACAGTGTGTAGCGAATGCGAATTGAAGCCACGGATAAACCTTGTGCATCAACTGTTGCTGGGTCATCGCCGGTAGCCCGCAGTTCTAAACCAGGACGACTGCGAAATAAATACAACGAAGCCAAAACTGCGATCATAATTGATGCATATGTAATTGGGTCTTGTTGAAACACAATTGGTCCGATAAGTGAAATATCCGACAGTGGTCCAAATGACAAAGGCTTGATAATGGTGGTAACTGTTTTTCCTTCAGCGGGTTTTCCAAGGAAGTTGGCAAGGCCAGTACCAAAAATCACTAATGCAAGGCCAGCAACAATTTGGTTGGCACGCAGCACAACTGACAGCACCGCATGAATGCCTGCAAGCAATGCACCAACGAGCGAGCCGACAATCAGACCAAGCCAAATGCTTCCTGATGAATCAGCAGCGAGGAATGACGAGATTGCAGAAGTCAACAAGATGCCTTCAATACCCAAATTCAAAACACCAGCACGTTCTGTAAAGAGTGCACCCAACGCAGCGAGAATAAGTGTGGTGGCAATAGCCACCGAGTCAGCAGACGCTAAGACCCAAATGTTTCCGTTCATTGTGTGGCCCTCTCCGTGCGTACGGCATGGATGTGATAGCGACGAAAGGCTTCACCGCCAAGTGCGAAGAGCAAGATTGCGCCTTGCAACATGACCCCAATATGAATTGGTGTATCGGTAGAGATCTGCAATTTGTCTCCGCCTGACCGAAGACCAGCAAACAGAATGCCGCTGACGATGATTGCTGAGAAGTTGTTGCGAGCAAGTGCTGCAATAACAATTCCTGCATAGCCGTAACCGAGCAAGATGATGCCTGGATCAAGTCGACCGAAAGGCCCAACGATAAGAACAGCGCCGCCAAGACCAGACAGTGCACCAGAGATAAGCATCACTGACATCGTGGTGCGATTTGCGTTGATGCCTGCGTAATGAGCTGCACGTGGCGAATCTGAAATCACTTGAATGCGGTATCCGTATTCTGTTTTCTTCACTACCCAGAACAGCGCGAGTGCTATCAGGATGACTAAGAAAAAAGTGGGGTAGAGAGAGGTGTCTCCAATTCCCGACAAGGAGGCGGAGTCAGGCACTAAACGTCCTTGAGGGAATGCAGAATTTTTTGTGACAAAGAAACTTCCCGGCGAGTACACGAAATGCTTTACCAAACTGGCTGCGATGTATGTCAACAGCAATGTGGTGACAATTTCGCTTGTTCCCAAACGAGACCGCACAAATGAGGGAAGAAGAATCCACAATGCTCCGGCAAGTGAGCCGACGAGAAGCACAACTGGGATCATGACGAACGTTGGCAATTGATCGCCAAGTGCGAGACCTGCCCACGCGCCACCAATCATTCCCAAATACAACTGGCCTTCGCCACCGATGTTGTAAAGGTTCATTTGAAATGCAAACGCAGCAGAGATGCCAGTGCAGATCAACACGGTTGATAATCCGAGAGTGTCAGTAATGCCGCGTGACGACGTGAAGCCGTCACTCAACATGTTGGTGTAGGTCTCGAGGGGTGAGTAGCCCGTTGCAAGCAAGAACAACGCACCGACAACGAGCGCAGCAACTACAGAGAGAAGCGGCACAAGAAATGCGAGGTGTTTTGGTGTCTCGTTGCGTTGCTCGAACACAATTCGAATTGGGGAGCGCATTACGATTTTTCTTCTGGCGTAAGTCCGGCCATTGCTGCACCGACGGTTGCGAGTTCTGCTGATTCACCCGGTGTCTCATGAACGACGCTTCCGCGATACAGAACGAAGATTCGATCAGACAACGACATCACTTCGTCGAGGTCTTCTGAAATCAACAAGATTGCTTGCCCAGCACTACGTGCATCATCAAGTAGTGCTCGCACAGTTTCAATTGCGCCAACGTCAAGTCCGCGAGTTGGCGAGCACACCACAAGTAATTTTGTGGCGGTACGTCCGCCAGATAATTCACGGGCAAGAAGAACTTTCTGAGCGTTTCCGCCTGAGAGTTTGCGGGCCATGTGGTCTGGGCCGTTTGCTTTGATCTCAAATTGTTCAATCAGGCGTGTTGCTTCTGGGCGCACGGTTGTGCGGTCAACGACGACGCGACGGTCTCGAGTAAGCAACAAGTTGTCGAGAATCGACATTGATGGCACAAGTCCCATGCCTAACCGATCTTCGGGCACATATGCCAGACCAAGTTCACGTGCGTGGATTGGACCGCGATCAGTTGTCATTGAGCCAGAGATAGAAATGGAGCCACTGGTGGGAGAAATGAGACCAGCAATAGTGTCAGCAAGTTCGCGTTGGCCGTTTCCGGCAACACCTGCGATGCCCACCATTTCACCTGCGTGCACGTTGAAAGAAATATCCGACAACACGCTGACCCCACCGACCATAAGCGAGAGATCACGAATCTGAAGAATCTCGTGACCTGTTGCGTGTGATGCGCGTTGTGTTGTTAGTTCGATGTCTCTGCCCACCATGAGGCGAGCCAATTCTTTGGTGTCGGTCGCGCCGCGACCAGACACATGTCCGGTGACGCGACCATTGCGCAACACGGTGACACGATCAGAAATTTCTACTACTTCACCAAGTTTGTGACTGATGAAGACAATTGATTTCCCAGCCTGCGTCATGGCGTGAACATTTTCAAAAAGTTTCTCAACTTCGGCAGGAACTAACACTGCGGTTGGTTCGTCGAGCAACAGAATCTCTGCGCCCTGATATAACGCCTTCACGATTTCGACGCGTTGACGTTGGCCAACTGAAAGGTCTCCGACAGTTGCGCCTGGCTCAATGGGCAAACCATAGGATTCGGCAACGGCTGCAACTTTGTCTTCAAGTTCGGAACGATTCAATTTGTATGAAAGATCGCGACTTCCGAGAATGACGTTTTCTGCAACGGTGAAACGCTCCACCAAGCGAAAGTGTTGGTGCACCATGGCGATGCCGTGATACAGGCCCGCGCGTGGTGATGACAATTCAATGCGTTCACCATTACGCGTTAAGTAGCCAGCATCTGGTTGGTACAGGCCGCACAACATTGCAGCAAGCGTGCTTTTGCCTGCGCCGTTTTCACCAAGGAGTGTGTGTACTTCGCCAGGGAGAACGTCGAAGTCAA
>JAEMRC010000054.1:3524-12577 GCA_016463545.1 Ilumatobacteraceae bacterium | reverse complement strand
ATCGAGTTATTGCGGTGCGCGACCCCTGGGGATTTCGTCCTTTGTCGGTGGGTCGCTTGCCTGATGGTGGGTACGCAGTTGCATCTGAGACATGCGCATTAAGCACGCTGGGATGTAAAGAAATGTCTGAGGTTGCGCCTGGCGAGATCGTTACATTGCGCGGCACCGAGATGAGTCGTCGTCAAGCACTTGTGCCCGCCGTGAAAGCAGCTCGTTGTACATTTGAATTTGTCTATTTCTCGCGTCCAGACTCACAGTGGGACGGACTCAGTGTGCATGGTGTTCGTCAACGTATGGGCGAACAACTTGCGCGCGAATCTGCAGTCGAGGCAGATGTCGTTGTTCCTGTGCCTGACTCATCTATCCCGGCTGCGGTGGGGTACTCGCGCCAAAGTGGTATTCCGTACAACGATGGCCTCATCAAGAACCGCTATATCGGTCGAACTTTTATCGAGCCCACCACGCTCATGCGAGAACGCGGCGTTGCAATGAAATTCAATGCGCTGGCAGAAAATCTGACTGGGCGGCGAGTTATTTTGATAGACGATTCTCTCGTGCGCGGAACAACGGCTGGACCTTTGGTGCAACTACTACGAGAGGCGGGTGCAACCGAAGTTCATTTACGAATTACGAGTCCACCTATTAAGCACCCATGCCACTTTGGTGTTGATATGGGTCACGACGATGATCTGATTGCCGCGCGACTTAATCTTGAAGAGTTGCGCAAAGTCGTTAAGGCTGATTCATTGGCATTTTTGTCATTAGACGGCATGATGTCAGCGGTTGGTCGTCAAGATGGATATTGCAACGCATGCTTTACTGGTGAGTACCCCGTCGCAGTGCAAGCGCCACGACGCAAAGATTCATTTGAGCAGGTATTGGCGTGATATCAAACGCACCTCTTACGATTCTCGTGCTCGGGAGTGGGGGCCGCGAGCATGCCATGGCTTTATGCGCAAAGCAATCACTGCGCTGTGGTCGACTATTGGTATCACCCGGAAACGCGGGCATGCCAGGTGAACGATTCAATATTGCAGTCAATGATGTTGAGGGCGTTGTCGCGCTTTGCGTTGACCAAAAGGTCGACCTTGTCTTAGTTGGTCCCGAGGCTGCACTTGCAGCAGGCGTTGTCGACGCACTCGTGGCAGCAGACATTCAAGCGTTTGGACCAACGCGTGAACTTGCGCAACTGGAGTCCTCTAAGGCTTTTACTCGTGCACTGGCCAACACACTGGGTATTCCAAGCCCCCGTTATGCAACTTTTGTGAAGGGTCAAGCAGATGATGCAACCAAGTGGTGGAAAAATCTTGATACGACAGTTGTCATCAAGCAATCTGGTCTTGCAGGCGGAAAGGGTGTTGATGTTCCGTCCAGTGCTGCAGAAACAATCGCTGCGATTTCTGTTGCGTGTGCAATTGGGGAAGTTGTAGTTGAAGAGTGTTTGCGTGGCCCTGAAGTTTCGTTAATCGCGATGTGCGATGGCACAACTGCAATCGCATTGCCAATTGCGCAAGATCACAAACGCATTGCAGAAGGCGACCTGGGGCCAAACACTGGCGGAATGGGTGCGTATGCTCCGGTCACAACACCGTACGCAACAGATGAACTGTGCGCATTATTTATCCAACCCGTACTCGATCATTTTGCTGCACTCGGCACACCATATAAAGGAGTGTTATATGCGGGGCTGATGCTGACTGATGACGGACCCCGCTTGCTTGAGTACAACTGTCGCTTTGGTGATCCAGAAGCACAAGTTCTTCTCTCTCTTTTGAATACAGATCTTGTTGAAATTGTGCTTGCCTGTATTAGCGGAACTCTTGCGAATGTCTCTGTCAAGATAAAGTCTGCAAGTGCATTAGCAGTGGTGATGGTGGCTGCTGATTATCCAGCCAACCCCACGCTCGGCAACGTTGTGACGGGTCTCGCTATTGAAGAACTGCAAACGAACGTGTATCACGGTGGAACTGAGTCTCGCAATGGTGATGTAGTGACAAGTGCTGGCAGGGTTGTTACCGTGGTTGGTGTTGGTGCCGATCTAGCGACCGCACGTGACTATGCCTACAAGAGAGTAGAAAAGATTTCGTTTGCTGGCGCGTATTACCGACGAGACATCGCATGGCGTGCACCTGCTGCATCACTAACAACATATTCCGGGGCAGGGGTAGACATTGATGAGGGCAATCGAGCCGTTGAACTGCTCAAGGAGAGTGTCGCATCAACATCAAATGACAAAGTATTGCGAGGAGTCGGGGCATTTGGTGGTGCACTAGATGTGTCGTTTCTCAAAGAGTTCAAGCATCCAGTGTTGGTGGCGTCTACTGATGGCGTCGGCACCAAAGTAGAACTTGCTGCACGAACTGGTCGAGTACGCGGAACAGGACACGACATTGTGAATCATTGCATCAACGATGTATTGGTGCAGGGGGCAAAGCCGATGTTCTTCCTTGATTATTTGGCGTCGTCACGAATTGATGCCGAGATGGTGGCAGAAGTGGTAGCAGGCATGTCGGCTGCGTGTGCAGATTCCGGAACTGTATTACTAGGCGGCGAGACCGCAGAAATGCCAGGTGTATACGCACCTGGAGCATTTGATATCGCGGGCACACTTGTCGGGGTTGTCGAACGTGATGAGTTACTGCCGCGTTCAAATATTGCGCCTGGGGACGTGCTCATCGGACTTGCTTCAAGTGGGCCACACACTAATGGGTATTCACTTCTGCGAAAAATATTTGAATGGCTGCCACTTAATGTTGCGCCGCCACCGCTCACGCGCCCACTTATTGACGCACTACTCGAACCACATCGCAGTTATTTGCAACTGTTGTCGCCACTCTTAGTTGACACCCGTCTAAAGGCTCTCGTGCACATCACGGGTGGTGGACTAGTCGAAAATATTCCCCGTGTGCTGCCGTGTGGAGTAAGTGCCAAGGTCACTTTGGGCTCGTGGCCGACTCCGCCCTTATTCCAACTTGTTGAGCAACTCACATCACTAGAAACCGATGAGTTGTACCGCACGCTGAATATGGGGATTGGGATGGTGCTTATTGTGAGCGCCACAGACGCATCAGCCGTACAAAAACTAATCCCCGAAGACTCGTGGATCATCGGAGAACTGTGCGCAAGTGTCAGTGACTCGGATGAAGTTGTTTTGCTATGACCGACAGAGTGCGTCTACTTGTCATGGTGTCTGGCAACGGAACAAACTTGCAAGCGATTCTTGACGCCTGTGCAGAAGGCTGGCTGACCGCAGATGTCGTTGGAGTTATCAGCAACAAAGCCGATGTGACGGCACTTGTTCGGGCCGCAAAAGCCGGAGTCCCCACAGTGGTGTTGATGCCCCGTCCCGAAGAAGACCGCAGACAATATGACCGTCGCCTTGGTGATATCGCTCGGACATTTACCCCTGACATTGTGGTGCTTGCAGGATTTATGAGAGTCTTGTCAATGGAGTTTCTTGCGCATTATCCCCAACGCGTTGTAAACTTGCATCCAGCATTGCCCGGTGAACTTGTCGGAACTCACGCCATTGAACGAGCGTTTGCGGAATCGCGGGATAATTGGCGTACTCATAGCGGAGTCACAGTTCATCTTGTCCCAGATGAAGGCATTGATACTGGGCCTGTGCTGGCAAGTGCGGTGGTGCCGATTCATGCCGACGACACACTCGAATCTTTCACCGAGCGGATGCATCAACAAGAACATGAATTATTGGTCCAAACGCTTGGGGCATTATGTCGACAACAAACAATTGAACAACCAAGGGAGGTATCGCAATGAATTCATTAAATCATCAGCTTTTTACGCCACTTGAGGGACTCACGTTTGATGATGTCGTTTTAGTTCCAGGCTTCAGCGATATCTTGCCAGACAAAGTTAATGTCGCAACACAACTTGCAGGTGAGATCAACTTAGAAATGCCTATCGTGTCAGCGGCGATGGACAAGGTAACTGAGGCACCAATGGCAATTGCATTGGCTCGCGTAGGTGGTCTTGGGGTTCTGCATCGCAACATGACAATTGAAGAACAAGAGAGCCATGTTCAGCGTGTCAAGCGTTCGCAGTCTGGAATGATCACAGATCCAGTGACTCTGCCGATCACGGCAACGCTCGCCGATGCCGAGACACTAATGAACCGATACCACTTTTCTGGTGTTCCGATTACGGACGACAAAGGCATCTTGCTCGGAATTCTCACTAATCGGGATGTTCGCTTTTGTGAGCCGTCTGACTACACGCGACCTGTTTCAGATTTTATGACGAGTGCCCCACTCGTGACAGCACAAGTCGGAACATCGCTACTCGATGCTCGAGCCATTTTGCAGCAGCACCGAATTGAAAAACTTCCCCTTGTTGATGACCTTGGGCGACTTAAAGGTCTGATCACGGTCAAAGACATTATGAAGAGTAAGGATTATCCAACGGCAACACGAGATTCAGGTGGGCGCTTGCGCGTTGGTGCTGCAGTTGGAGTTGGTCCAGACCTTGAGGCACGAGTGAGTGCACTTGTTGCTGCTGGCGTTGATGTCGTGGTAGTCGACACTGCGCACGGTCATACAGAAGGAGTCCTCACTGCTGTGAGGCGCATCAAAAATAGTTGGCCGTCGTTGCCAGTGATAGCAGGAAACGTCGTCACAGAAGAAGGCGTTGATGCATTGGCTGATGTTGGAGTTGACGGAATCAAAGTCGGCGTCGGGGCTGGTTCGATTTGTACAACTCGCGTGATTGCAGGTGCTGGCATGCCTCAACTGTCAGCGGTTTGGTTTACAGCGCAACGGGCTGCAAAACGAGGAGTACCAATCATCGCCGATGGCGGAATTACGTACTCTGGCGACTTAGTGAAAGCATTTGCTGCTGGCGCGCAAGTAGTGATGCTCGGAAGTTTGTTGGCAGGCACGGACGAAGCACCCGGGGACTTGGAGTTATTCGAAGGTCGCCGATACAAGACCTATCGCGGGATGGGTTCTATCGGGGCGATGCAGGGACTTGGGGCTGATCGCTACGGCACAGGTCAAGGCGAGGGTGTCAGTCGTCAAAAACTGGTCCCCGAAGGCATCGAAGGGCGAGTTGCTTACTCGGGGTCGCTCGGAGATGTGGTGTATCAATTGATCGGAGGTTTGCGATCGGGCATGGGATACGTGGGCGCGGCGTCATTATCGCAGCTTGCCGAGAAGGCGCGTTTTATGCGAGTCACCACTGCTGGTCGCGAAGAAAGCCATCCCCACGACGTCACCATTACTCATGAGGCCCCCAACTACCACCAGTAGGTTCATGCATTTCGGGTTCGGCAATTGTCGCGCCAGAGACTAGAACTAGTGGATGGGAAATAATAAATTATCTGGCAAAGTGGCCATCGTCAGTGGCGGTGCGCGGGGGATGGGGGCGTCTGAAGCAGCGCTGTTTCACAGCGAGGGTGCAAAAGTGGTGATCACTGACATTCTTGATGAAGACGGCAAGCTCAAGGCAAAAGAAATCTCGCCTGACGGATCATCGTGTGTGTTCATGCACCACGATGTCACGAACAAAGAGAATTGGGCTGCCGTTGTTGCAGCAACGATTGAACTTTTTGGTCAGGTTGACGTGCTCGTAAATAATGCGGGCGTCTTCGAGTTGGGTGGCATTGTCGAAACGACTCTCGACCAATGGAACCACACAATCTCGATCAATCAAACAGGTGTGTTCTTGGGAATGCAAGCAGTCGCAGCGCACATGTCAGGTCGCAAGACCGGATCGATCGTCAATATTTCTTCCGTTGCCGGAATGACAGCGAGCCCTGGCTTCATTGCTTATGGTGCAAGTAAGTGGGCGGTTCGCGGAATGACAAAATCTGTCGCCAAAGAACTTGCTGCATTTGGAGTTCGCGTCAACAGCATTCATCCCGGAATCATTGACACAGTAATGCTGCAAACTTTTGAGCAAGCCGGAGACGGCATACGTGATGCGATTAGACAACGTATTCCACTGGGTCGCGAAGCAGATCCGATTGAAGTTGCTCGCTTAGCGCTGTATCTGGCTTGCGATGACAGTTCGTATTCCACTGGTTCGGAGTTCGTTGTTGACGGTGGGTTCATGCCGTAGTGGATCCAATCGTTGCGCGTAAAACCTGGAGGACACTCGAACCGATTCACGGGATGATTTACTTTGTTCCAGAAGCAGAAGCAGAATACGCACATCTGGGTGTCACGTTGCAGCGTACCGGATACTTTGCATCGCGCGCAGCACCAATGGGAGCCGTCACGGCTGATGTTGTCATCAGCACTTTTTATAACTTTAACCCTGCACTCGTGCGTGCTGCAATGAATGGTGCATGGGATATTGCATCACCCTTGCAGTTCACAAACGTTCGGTTTCGAGCGGTCGATGCTGCACTGCGTCGAGCTTGGGGAGACGAGATGATTGGTTCATTAGAGGTGAAAACACTTGCAACGCTTTTGCGTCGCGTCGCAGAGGTGGCATGTGAAAAACCAGAGGGGCGACCGCTTTTTGCCGGACATTCATCGGTGGCGTGGCCAGAAGAACCACATCTTGTGTTGTGGCATGCTCAAACATTATTGCGCGAGTTTCGCGGTGACGGTCATATCGCTGCGCTCACTGCAGAAGGTCTCACGGGTATCGAAGCACTTGTGTCTCATGCAGCATCAGGTGATGTACCTGCTCAGGCACTGACATCGTCACGAAGTTGGAGTGATGACGAGTGGACCAGCGCGATTGATGGTATGCGTGGTCGGGGATTAGTGACCAAAAGTGGTGATCTTGCTTTCACTCCTGCCGGAGATGAGCAACGTGCGCGCATTGAGGCCACAACAGATGCTCTGGCAACATCTCCGTATGCTGCATTTGGTGAAGAAGTGTGCGAACAGATTCGTCAACTTGGTCGTCCGCTCAGCAAAGCAATTATGCAAGCCGGATTACTTCCGTTGCGCTAAGAAGAACGCGGTGTTCGGTTGGTGATGTAGGCGCCAACAAGAGCAAGGGCACATCCCAGTATTGAAAGCAGCGCTACGGACTCGTTAAGCAGCACAACTCCGAGTCCTAACGACACGACCGGAATAATGTAGGTGGTCACCGAAGCACGTGTGCTGCCCACTCGGCCAGCAAGCGTGACTGCAGCCGCGTAGGCAAGACCAGTTCCGAGTATTCCGAGTGCGAGCATTGCTGCGAGTGAATGCCATGCAAAAGTACTGCGCGGGATCGATGCGATGCCAAATGGAGCAGTTATTGCCAACGCAATAGTCTGAGCACGCAGCACTATGGGTAATGCGCCGTTTCTTTGTTGGAGCGGAACCGCAATGTTGAGCGCAAATCCGTAACACATGATTGCTAATAAAATCATGCCAACGCCCGTAGCGCTCGCGCCACCCTCACCGGCAGTGGGAATTGCAATGCATAGAACACCCGCGAAACCAACGGAGAGTCCGAGTAATTGTCGGCGCGCTGGCAGATAGCCAACCATGATTGATGCAACTGTGGCGACAAATAAAGGTGTTGCGCCATTGAGCATTCCGGTGACACTTGTTGAGACACGTTGCTCAGCAAACGGAAACAAACTGAGCGGTATGACCATCCACAACAGTGCGAGCAATGCAATTTTTGGGTAATCGGCTCGCAGAACTGGCTGACGCGCTGCAGGTATGACAGCCAGGACGGCTCCACCAAATAAAATTCGCAATGGCGTAATAAGTGCCGGGTCAAAAGCATCGAGCCCTTCAGCAATAAGATAAAAACTTGCCCCCCAGATGATTCCGGGGATCACAAGCAATAGCCAATCAGAGCGTTCCATGTAGTCCAGTCGCTTCATCTGATTCTTTGATTTTAAAACTGCTGCCGGCAAGTCGAGCACCCGTTATGACGAGGACCACCATGACCGACGCTGTGATTGCATATGTCGTTCGTCGACCAAATGTTTCATATGTGAATCCCGCCACAGTTGCTGAGATTCCGCCAACCAAAGTTTGTAGTCCACCGAGTAGACCTTGTGCACTTGCCAAGCGTGCGGGTGGAGCAACAAGACCAACTGCCATGCCAGTTCCGGTGACTGTTAGGCCGTCAATGATTCCGTGCACGATTCCGACTGATAACAACATCCAGGCCACTGGCAAATTGCCATACAAGAGCATGCACGCAGAACCCAGCAATAGTCCACCTGTTGCGGCAACGAACGGACCAATGCGATGCGTGAGTTTGCCGCCGATTGGCCCCAAGATAATTAGTGGCAGTGCGAACAATGTGATTCCTAGGTTCGACATCCATGTAGATGAACCGATGTCTTCCATCATCACAGACCACACTGCATCAAATGTGCCGATCATGATGAAGAGTGCGAGTCCAATCACGATCGCGCCAGCCAATGCAGGCGTTTTCAAAAGATCAAACGCTAGATGCTCCTTGGATTGATCTTCTTGGGCAGTTTCTTCTATCTGCAGAGTGCTTGCGACAAGCCCTGCCATCAACATCAGGCCTGCGACAATCAGAAATGGGGCAGCGAGCCCAAGTGTGTCCGCCGTGAGAGCCGACAGTACTGGGCCCATTGCAAACCCACCAACATCAACGGAGAGCACGCGTCCAAGGTTGCGTCCCATATTGTCGCGATCGGACAAAATCACGATGCGTCGAATCGCTGGTAGTGCCATCCCGGCACCGAACCCCATAAGAATGCGCGCAACGAGTAAAACACTAAAGGACTTTCCGAATCCCATTCCGAGAGCACCGATAGCTTCTATGAGAAATCCAAATGTGACCAAGCGTCTGGCGTATCCATGATCTGCGAGTGGCGCAATTAAAATTTGCGACAGAAATGACATGAAGAATCCTGCTGCAACGAGCAGGCCAAGTTTTGTTTCAGAGATTCCGTACTTATCTCGAAAGTCATCCAGCACTGTAAACATCACTCCGTAACCCATAGCGCTCACTCCCACGCTCGTCTGAAGGATCGGAATAATCCGGCGTGGTGTCATAAAGTTTTACGGACGTGTTGCAGGTGAAACAGTTTTTGCTGGATCGCGCTCAATGAATCCGTCCAACACTGCATCAATTGCGTCCATGATCGCAGGTTC
>JAEMRC010000054.1:0-3424 GCA_016463545.1 Ilumatobacteraceae bacterium | reverse complement strand
CGTGATCCATCAGGCGGAGGTTGACCTGGCAGGTATTTGCCGGTCAGCACACCTTGAGCAAGCGGAGACCACACAATTTGGCCGACTCCGACTTGTTCACATGTGGGCACGACTTTGTCTTCGATGACTCTCCAGAGCATCGAGTATTGAGGCTGATTAGAAATAAACGGAACATGAAGTTCGCGTGCCAATGCTGCACCGCGTGATATTTCGTCTGCTGTCCACTCTGAGACGCCGATGTACAGTGCTTTGCCTTGACGAACAATGTCAGAAAAAGCCAGCATCGTTTCTTCAAGAGGAGTTTCCATGTCATAACGATGTGCTTGATATAGATCGACGTAGTCAGTTCCGAGGCGACGAAGTGAGCCATCAATTGATTCCATGATGTGTTTGCGTGACAGACCTCTGTTGTTAGAACTTTTCCCCGTCGGGAAAAATACTTTGGTGCAAATCTCGACTGAACTTCTGCGAACATCACTGAGTGCACGACCCAACACGCCCTCGGCCCGAGTTGCTGCGTAGGCATCGGCAGTGTCAAATGTGGTGATTCCGAGGTCAAGTGCGCGCTTAACGCACACCTTTGCTAAGTCTTCTTCTACTTGGCTTCCGTGGGTGATCCAGTTGCCGTAACTAATTGCTGAAACCTTAAAACCACTATGACCCAGATACCGATACTCCATGTGTCCACACTACGGGTAGAGCCATTAATTCAAGGTGTCAGACACCGCTTGTTTCAATGTTGGCCATGATGCAGCAAGTCCTGGATGCAGTTCATATGTTTGAACATCGCCAATCAGAACCCAATGAAGATCTTCTGATTCTTCGTTGGAGAGATAAGCACCTGCATCGCCACTTGTGTGTGCAATCACTGTGTCGTATTTCCAGTTGCCGTGATCATCAGAAAATATGGTCTTGATACTGAGATGATGAGGTTCGATACCTGCTTCTTCGTGGGCTTCACGAGCAGCGGCGGTTGCGGAATCTTCGTGAGAGTCGAGTGCTCCACCCGGCAGTGCCCATGTGCCCCCACCGTGTGTCCATGCGGCCCGCAATTGCAATAGCACCCTTGGCTCAGGAAGGTCTGTGCGTATGAGGAGGAGTCCTGCTGCCCCATGGAGTCCCCAGTGGCGATTGTTGCATTGAGTGCAAAAGACCCAACCGTCACCGTCACGAAATGCCACGTCACGATGTTGGCACATTTTGCAATAGTGTGCATATATGGAAGTGCGCCGGATGACGGGTGTTTTGGGGGCACAGGTATCGATCCCTGATGTCAAGACGCTTTCCGACTCACAAGTCAGCAAATTACGGGATCTGGTGTGTGAGCATCTTGTCGTCGTGATTCCGAGTCAGTCACTCACCGCACAGCAGCAGGCTGAGTTTTCGTTGCGGTGGGGGCAAGCAGGGGTCGTGCCATTTATTGAGCCAAGCCCAGATCATCCAAATGTTATTCGTGTCCTCAAAGAAGCATCGGACGGAAATGCTTTTAACTTCGGAGGCTCTTGGCACAGTGATTTTTCTTTTCAGCCAGAACCACCAGCATTCACCATGCTGCACGCCATTGATATTCCACCGTATGGTGGCGACACGCTGTGGTCATCTCTTGTCGCGGCCTATAACAGTCTTGATCAAGATACTCGTGACAAGTGTGCATCGTTGACAGCCATCCATACTGCGCGCGATGCGTACTCAACAAAGATGCAGCCGCTTCATTCTGGTTTATCGAGCATGACAATTATTTGTGACGACACAGCAGACGATTGGCAGCGTCATCCACTTGTCTGCGTGCATCCAGAGACTGGTAAAAACATTTTGTTTTATAATCGTGCATATGTTCGAGACCTCGAAGGTCTCGATGATTCAGAGAAGGTGACTTTCTTGGAGTGGTTGTATAGTCACACGACAGAAGCCCGTTTTACATGCCGGCATCGTTGGAGTAACGGAGATTTAGCTATTTGGGATAACCGATCAGCGCAACATTATGCACTGAATGATTACACCGGATTTCGTCGTGAGCTTCACCGCACGACGGTGGCCGGAACTCGCCCTAGAATGCAATAATGACAGCCACCGTTCAGCCGCATCTTGTTGCATATCCTGTCGCGCCAAAGGGCGCACCAAACATTGTCGTCATCTTGCTCGATGATGTGGGCTTCGGACAATTGGGTTGCTTCGGTGGATCAATCAACACTCCCAATATCGATAGCCTTGCCGCCGACGGATTGCGGTACAACCGTTTTCATGTGACTTCTATTTGTTCATCAACTCGCGCCGCATTGCTTACCGGGCGCAATCACCACGCAGTCGGTATCGGAGCAACGCAAGAAACATCTTTTGCCTTGCCCGGATACCACGGTCGGCTTCCCAAATCTGCCGCGTTACTGCCACGAATTCTGCGCGATAACGGATACAACACAATGGCGGTGGGCAAGTGGCATCTCACTCCTCAAGCAGAGTATTCCAGCGCAGGTCCTTTTGATCGATGGCCGATTGGGCAGGGCTTCGAGCGGTACTACGGATTTCTTGGCGCGGAGACAAATCATTGGTCACCAGAGCTTGTGCGTGACAACACTCCAGTCCCAGCACCACGCACTGTTGCCGATGGTTACCACCTCACGGAAGATCTGGCAGACAACGCAATTTCGATGATGCGAGACCAAAAAAATGTCGCGCCCGATAAACCATTTCTGTGTTGGTTTGCAACTGGTGCGGCCCACGCGCCTCATCACGTTGCGTCCGATTGGGTGACGCCGTATCGCGGGGCATTCGATGATGGGTGGGATTCGCTGCGTGAGAAAACCTTTGCACGACAACTTGAACTTGGCGTGATTCCTCGTGGCACAGTGCTGACCCCGCGTCCATCGTGGGTGCAAGAGTGGTCATCTTTGTCAACCGATGAGCAACGCCTGTTCGCACGCTACATGGAAGTTTTTGCCGGATTCGTGAGCCACACTGATGCCCAAATTGGTCGCGTCTTGCAGTATCTCGATGACAACGATCTACGCGACAACACAATTGTGTTGTTAATGAGTGACAACGGCGCAAGCAGCGAGGGCGGCGTTCACGGAACTCTCAACGAAGCAGCATCATGGTTGGGTGATTTTGCCTCCGTTCAGGATGCCCTTGAACACATCGATGAAATTGGTGGCCCATTACACACAAATCATTATCCGTTTGGTTGGGCGTGGTCTGGTAACTCACCATTTCAGTTATGGAAACGGTATTCATGGCTCGGGGGTGTTCGTGCACCTCTCATTGTGCGTTGGCCACAACGCATCGCCGATGCCGGAGCAATTCGATCGCAGTTCATTCACGCTGTTGATATTGCGCCTACTTTGCTCGCCGCGATTGGTCTGCAAATGCCCGATAAAGTTGATGGTGTTACCCAACAACATGTAGACGGAGTCGACGCTGGCGCCACGTT
>JAEMRC010000053.1:3104-12624 GCA_016463545.1 Ilumatobacteraceae bacterium | reverse complement strand
CCTGACATGCAGGGCCTGAGCCTGAGCCTGAGCCTGAGCCTGAGCCTGAGCCTGATTCCTGATTGCAATAGTTCGTGTTCACTGAGGATGTTCCGGTCCATAGTCCCCCAGTGACCATTTCTCCACAGACTTGTTCTGACTTGACTTCGATGTCGCCTATTCCAAGACCGTCGCCATCTTTAGTTTCGGTCGCCACTACGACCGACCCATCTGATGCTGCGGTAACTACGGCAGGTACAGCACTTGCCACGCTTGCCATGAACGGCATCTGCACCTTTGTCGAAGTTGTGTCGAAGTTGACTTTTACTTTTTGGCTGAGCGCTCCATCGTCATACAAAACAGTTGCGTCATTTGCCGTAAAGCGACTCGTGGGGGCAAAAGACTTCCATGAGACAGTTCCGTCTGCTCCGGTGATGTATGTCGGCGGCGCAACATAACAGTATGAACAGCCAGCCGAATTCATGTACCCCATCGTGTCAGGAGCTACTGCCGACCATTGAGCATTGGTATTGCCGGAGTTTGCGTAACTATATGTCAACAAGTTATTTGTCAAAGTAATGACCGCATTTGGGACGGGCGTCGCCGCCGCGTCCGCAAGTACGACAGACACTTTACGATCTACAACTGCTGATGGTGTCGGCACGCTCACTTCCACTAATCCAGTCTCCGGAATAATGGTTGTCACGACCGATCCCTGCAGGTATGCACCACTGGGCAATGTTCCGCCTTTGATTGTAAACGTCACTGGTCCAGTGGCAAGGCTAGCTAGCCGAACAGTTCCAGTTGTGCTTGTCACGTCCTGTGAGGTTTTACTGCTGCTCAATGAATCCGGAAAGTCGGGTGCTGTCCATCGGATATCTGCAGTCGATAACAAATCTCCTGCGGTCGACTTTACCGTGATGGATTTCTGCGTGAGAACTTTGCGTGTTCCGGTGGCCACGTTCATTGGAATGAAATCAGGAGAGTCAGTTGCCCCAGTCATTTCATTGGTATAAAAATATGTCTCAATCGTTGAATTTTTAAAAACACCAACCGAGGACAAAATATTTTGCGACTTCATGCCACCGCAGTTATTACAGCCCAATGCCCATTGGTCTGCGGCCAACAAGCCCGACTTCGTCATGAAGAAAACTTTTCCGACGGTCGAATTATAAAAAACGGAAATTGGATAGTCCATGACGGCAACGGACGACACCTCTGTTGGGAATGTTGCTCCAGTACTTGAATACGTCGCAGTTCCGCACGATAGTGTTCCGGCCGCATAAATGCAGAGTCCCAAACCGTTATTTGTGGTGATAAAGACTTTTTCAGCCTGCGTTATCCCGGGAATGAGATTGACCGCACCCCATTCTCCGCCCGTAATGGTTTGAGCACCCGAACTACCCGACGCAACCACTCCCGAGAATGGTTTGCATGTCACTGTTTTTGTTGCTCCAGCGATCATGCAAATACTTCCGTCAGAACCCCAGTTCTGATCGCTCATCGCAAAATCAACCACATCTGTCAAAAGTGAATCTGGCCATGTCCAAGTGGCCGCACTCCATACTGTGGTGCTGACGTACCCGTTCCTTTGCTTATGAACAGGTCGACTAGCACCCCCCGTTAAACGCGTCAGAGCTACTCTGTTTAGAGCCGGATCAGCCGCTCTTTCATCGTTGCACGAAATCGGTCTCTCAAAAATCCCATCATTGTCGCAGTCATAATCAGATGCAGACGGAGCACCAGAATTTGCACCACGCGTTCCTGGCACCACTTTTGAACACGCAACTTTTTTCGTAATCTCCAGAATACAAATGTTGGCGTTGCTCCACCCCGATGATCCGGCCAGTTGCACTTTTGTGACGCCGGAATCCTTCAGGGTCACCCAAGTCGGCGAAGCGTTCGACTGTTGGTTATAGCAGTTGTCCGACTTTGAAATCACAACTCCGCCGCTTAGCACCTGACACTCGTTGGTGTTGATGTTGCTATTAGCGTTGGCGTAATAGGTGATGTTGTACAAAGCATACGGGTCGCCAAGCGCGCCACTCTCTGGTTTATATGTATACGTAGTAGTGCTCCCATTAATATTCACTTCGTTGCGGGTGAAGCCCGGAAATGATCCCTGCCCCACACATTTCAGTTCACCAGCGGTGGTGGTGACACATGTCGTCAAACCATTTGCCGAAACATCAGTGATCGTGTCAATGCCAACCGCAGCGACTGGAATAAGGAGCGAATCCGTATGCGTTCCGTCTCCAAGTTGACCATATGTATTGTTCCCCCAACACATCAACTTGCTTGCAGCAGTAATTGCACAACCACCTTTTACGCCCGCCTGGACGTTTGGAAGTTGTGAAGTGAACGTATCAATCTTTTTTGCGCCAACAAGAGCCGCGAATCCATCAACTGGAGCGTATGCAGGGATGCTTTGTTCGATTGAGGGACAAGAATTTCCGTTGCATCCCGGAGGAGGTGCTGATGACTTCACCGTGGCGATCTTGTACAAGGACGCCACTGGTGCATCGGCTTTTTGCACCGATCTCGCCTGTGCTACTCCGGTCGACAAGGTTCCAGTCACAATGGTTGCTCCGAGGAGTGCGACGAGTGTTAGTGCTTTGGTCAAAAGTTTGCTCATAATCGGACTGTACCACTCTCAAATGAGCCTGAATAGAGCATCTTTGACGATTTCTCTACCCGATGGGCCCTGTTCATAAGTACGTCTTCGTTC
This sequence comes from Ilumatobacteraceae bacterium, assembly GCA_016463545.1. GTDB lineage: Bacteria > Actinomycetota > Acidimicrobiia > Acidimicrobiales > Ilumatobacteraceae > UBA2093. The sequence continues at coordinate 9,917 of JAEMRC010000053.1, read as the reverse complement.
ATTTGTTGTGAATTCACGCGCAATGCCAAGTAAACTATGGTGATTATCGTGAAAAGGCCATTCCCTATTGACTGACAAAAAATCTACCCCTGAGCGTCTTCAGACACCGCCCACGACGCCGATCTCGCGACCTGTGGTATCTCGCGCCAGGTCTCAGCGGTCGATTGCCAACGACACTCTCATTTTGAATGCGGCACTGCAGGTTGCAAACCAATCTGGGCTTGAAGCACTTTCACTGAGCGTGGTAGCGACTCATGCGGGGCTCACGACTGGTGCTCTCTACAGCAGGTACGAAGACAACGACGATCTGCAAGCGTCGCTCTATCTCGAGCGAATTGAAAGTCCCTTTTTTGAATTTCTTGATGCGACCCTGCACACATTTTTAACCGGAGAAGACAATACCGCGCTCACCGATCTGTTGGAATCAGGATCTGTTATTCCGCCCGAAATTATTCTTGGTCTTGAGGCTTTAATCATCTCGCATCGCAATGGAGCACTCGAAGAAGTCGTTACCCCAATCATGGATCAATGGCTCGCTCGTTGGGGTCTTGTATCTGAATCAACGGATATTGACATCGCACGCGTGACAGTGGCACTTGGAACAATTTTAGGAATTTTGCTTCATAAATTCGCCGAAATTGAATTCGTTAATTGGCAATTACCGATACTTGGTCTTTCGCGTGCAGTTCATGATGCCAAGCCATCAACTACTCCCCTTCCCGAGTTTGATTTCATCGACATTCGCGCGACATCAGACAACGAAATTCGCAATGTGCTCGCCATCACCGCAGCAGAAATTATCGGCAAAATCGGCTACTCCAACACCACTGTTTCGCGCATCGCACGCCGATCCAATCTGTCAACAGGCACTATATACAACACATACGAATCCAAGGAAGACTTGCTTGTCGATGCGCTCTCAATGCTCTTGCATCTGAATCGCCAAGAAACTCTCGACCATGAGACTCGGGGTTTGGAGTCAAATAAACTTGTTGACGGATTTACTGCGCAGTTCACTGCCGGACTGCTCCCAACGCGTCACAAGTGGCAACGATTTCGTCACGAGGCGTTCCTTGCAGCTCGAATCAATCCACGCGTACGTGGGGTCATTGCTCAAGTGCATGCCACTGAGATTGCCACTGCAAGAAAAACTTTTCCTGGCGGCAAATTTCCTCTCGAGATACTAGATGGCATCGTTCTTGGCGGCCAAGCAGTGTCTCTGGGCTACACGCTGATTCTTGATTCCTGCGAACAAAGTCGCCGTGGTGATTATCTCGGAATCACTGAAGCAATTGCAGTCGTCACAAATTCTTTTTAGACTAGTTATTCCGGCGTGACATACGCAGCAGTGATACCACCGTCAATGATGAGCGACTGTCCGGTCATCCAAGATGATTCGTCAGATGCCAGAAACAGCGCTCCGTTTGCGATTTCTTGTGGTTCACCGAATCGCCCCATCGGGATATGCACAAGTCTGCGATTCCGTTTGGAATCATTGTCCAGAAACGCTGCAAGCAATGGCGTCATTACTGGTCCTGGACACAATGCGTTGGCACGAATCCCTTGACGCGCATAGACCACTGCAATCTCTCGCGTCATGGCCAGCACCGCACCTTTTGAGGCTGTGTAGGCCACCTGTGGTGTAGCAGCACCCATGTGTGCCACGAACGATGCAACATTCACAATCGACCCTTTACCTTGTTGCTGCATGACGGGGATGACATATTTGCAACCGAGCAATACTCCTTTGACATTGATGTCCATCGTGCGCTGATACGTATCAACAGACGTTGAGACAGGATCATCGTCGTCACCGAGCATGACTCCGGCATTGTTATATAAAACATCGATGCTCCCAAATGTTGCTCGAGAAAATGCGACAGTATTTTTCCAGGAGTCTTCGTCTGTGACATCGCAATGCACAAAAGCGGCACGACCACCTGTATCAAGGATTTCTTGCACTACTTCTGAGCCATCTGAGACGTCAGCAATCACGACGCTCGAGCCGTGAGCAGCAAACGTAGATGCAGCAACTCGACCGAGCCCGCTGGCTGCTCCAGTAATAATTGTGACCTTGTTCTGTAGTCGTGTCATGTGCTCTCCTTGGTGCGGCGCTACGAGCGCTCAAAATAACGGTTGAGTTCCCAGTCGGTGACGTGCTGATTAAAAGCGCTCCACTCGGCTTTAGCCATGCTCAAAATATGATCATGTACATCGTCTCCAAAACACTCTCGAGCGATAGCGCTGTTCTCCCAGCACTGAATCGCCTCAATCAATGTCGAAGGAATACGCGCAAGCGACTTTGCTTCGTACCCATTGCCGACAAACGGCGCTTCAAGCGATAGTTGGTGGCGTATTCCGTACATTCCTCCGGCAATAGTTCCGGCAAATGCGATGTAACTATTTGCGTCAGAACCCGGAATTCGACTTTCTACTCGTTGCGCATCAGCATGTCCGACAACTCGAAGTCCAAGAGTGCGATTATCTGATCCCCATGCAACTGCTGTGGGGGCCCATGAGCCTGGCTGAAAACGCCGATAACTATTTACCGTTGGTGCCCACAACAAACTGAAATCACGTGCCGTCGCAAGGAGGCCAGCCATGTACTGCTGGAACACAATCGGCATCGGCTCGCCAGCAAAAGCTGCGGCACCACTAGATATGTTCCACAGACTGGAATGTATATGGCACGATGATCCTGTTTCTGCAAAGTTCCACTTAGCCATAAAACTCACAGATCGACCATGCGATGCAGCAATCTCTTTGGCCGCAGATTTATACAACAGATTTCTGTCAGCCATTTCGAGTGCATCTGTATAACGCAGATTCACTTCGTGTTGGCCACGACCCGCTTCTCCTTTTGAACACTCAACCGCGATGCCGCACGCTTCAAGATTGCGTCGAATGTCGCCGATGACGTATTCATCGAATGTTGTCTGCACGATCTGGTAGTCCTGCATCCATGGCGAATGTGGATCAAGTTCGCGGTATCCCTTGTCATATGCCTCGCGATATGACTCATGAAATAGGTAGAACTCAATCTCGCTTCCGATCATCGCGTTATAACCAGCCGCATGAGCAACAGCCACTTGATCTCGCAACATTTGTCGCGGTGATACAGCCACGGGCAACTGAGTTCGCGGATCATGCAGATCTGCTAAAACTATTGCTGTTTTTGTCTGCCATGCCATGAGCCGAATTGTGTTCCAGTCAGGCATAGCGATCATGTCACCGTATCCCTGCTCGTAACTTGCAAACCTAAACCCGTCGAGTGCATTGTCGTCCATGTCTGTGGCGATCAGATAGTTGCAATTTTCGGTACCGTGATCTGCGGCATCTTGTAAAAAGAACCAGCCCGTCATGCGCTTTCCCACCAAACGACCCTGCATATCTGGAAAAGCCAAAATCACCGTATCGATCTCGCCAGCCTGAATGAGGGCTGCAAGTTCATCGCGTGTGAGAGGTCGATGTCGGGACAACTCAGGCTCCATAATCGCAGTGTAGGGGTGGCGACCATTAGTCGCTCGTTTAGGCTTGAGACATGACATCGCTCCATCCCAGACCCTCTGCTGCATATACCGATGATCGGTCACATGTCTTTCATTCGTGGTCGGCGCAAGGACTCATTAACCCCATCGTGATTGCAGGTGGAGAGGGAGCATGGTTCTGGGATGAAGACGGAAAAAAATACCTTGATTTTTCTAGTCAACTCATCAATCTCAACATCGGCCACCAGCATCCAAAATTGATTGCTGCAATCAAAGAACAAGCAGACAAACTCTGCACTGTTGCACCAATGCACGCAAATGATGCGCGTAGCGAAGCAGCACGGCTCATTACCGAACTCGCACCTGGCGACCTCAATATGGTGTTCTTCACAAATGGAGGCGCCGAAGCAACCGAGAACGCAATTCGCATGGCTCGTCTGCATACAGGGCGCAACAAAGTGCTCACCACCTATCGCAGTTACCACGGTGCCACAGGCGGCGCAATACAACTCACCGGAGATCCGCGCCGTTGGCCAAGCGAGCCAGCGATGCCCGGCATTATTAAGTTCTGGGGACCGTATCCGTATCGTTCGCATTTTCATTCCGCGAGTGACATAGAAGAATCACAACGAGCACTGCAACATCTAGAAGATGTCATCATGATGGAAGGCGCCAACTACATCGCCGCAATCATGCTCGAAACTGTTGTTGGCACAAACGGAATCCTGGTTCCGCCACCCGGATATCTACAAGGGGTTCGCGACATCTGCGACCGTCACGGAATCATCATGATTTGCGACGAAGTCATGGCCGGATTTGGGCGTTGTGGTGAGTGGTTCGCAGTTGACAACTGGAACGTTGCCCCAGATTTGATTTGTTTTGCAAAAGGCGTTAACTCTGGTTATGTGCCCCTTGGTGGTGTCATTATCTCTCAGCGCATTGCAGACACATTTCGTGAACGACAGTTTCCGGGTGGACTCACCTATAGCGGTCACCCACTTGCTTGTGCATCGGCCGTCGCATCAATCAATATCTTCAAGGAAGAAAAAATCATTGAGCATGCACGCCACCTCGGACGCGATGTCATTGCACCGGGATTAGAAGCACTCAAAGCCAAACACCCAAGCGTTGGAGATGTTCGTGGTGTTGGTGTGTTTTGGGCAATCGAACTGGTTCGTGACCGAGACACACGCGAACCACTCGTACCATTTAATGCCGCCGGCGCAGACGCCAAGCCGATGGTCGAGCTCGGCGCTGCGTGCAAAGCAAATGGTCTGTGGCCGTTCACGCACTTCAACCGCTTGCATGTCGTGCCACCACTTGTTATCAGCGATGACGACATGCGCCAAGGCCTTGACATTATTGATGAGGCCCTTACCGTGGCAGATAACTACTACACCGGCAAGTAACTAGCGATTCTGCGGAAATCCTAAATCGACACTTGATGTGCGCGGATCTGGCCAACGAGATGTCACTACTTTGGTTCGTGTATAAAAGTTGATGCCGTCAGGACCGTACATGTGTTGGTCTCCAAACAAACTCGCCTTCCAGCCACCAAATGAGTAATACGACACGGGAACAGGGACGGGGACATTGACCCCGACCATTCCGACATTGATGTCGTACTGAAACTGGCGCGCAATCCCGCCATCACGCGTAAAAATTGCCGTGCCGTTGCCATATGGATTGTCGTTGATGATCTGCACGCCCTGGTCGTAACTTGCCACCCGTACAACCGATAGCACTGGTCCAAAAATCTCGTCGTCGTAACAGGCCATTCCGGGCTGCACATTGTCAACAAGACTTGGCTTCAAGAAGAATCCATCGGCCGGAACACCGTTGCGGCCGTCGACTACAACGGTCGCCCCTTGCATGTTTGCACCTTCTATATAAGAGGCAACTTTGTCGCGATGCTCGCCCGTGATTAGTGGACCCATCTCGCTGTCTGGGTCGCTTGCGGGTCCTACTTTGATGCGCGGAATTCGATCCGCAATCTTGGCGACCAAATCGTCGGCCACACTGTCTACAACAAGCAACGCCGAGATTGCCATGCATCGTTCGCCAGCCGAACCATACGCGGCGCTCACTGCTGCATCGGCCGCCATGTCAAGATCAGCATCAGGCAATACCAGCATGTGGTTTTTTGCACCGCCGAGTGCTTGTACTCGCTTGCCGTTTCGTGTGCCAGTTTCGTAAATATATTTGGCAATTGGCGTTGAACCCACAAAAGAAATAGCAGCAACAGCTGGGTGCTCTAGTAAACGATCAACAGCAACTTTGTCACCGTGAATTACGTTAAAGCAACCACTTGGCAAGCCCGCTTGCATGAGCAGATCAGCAATAAACATTGCAACAGACGGATCTTTCTCGCTTGGCTTCAACACAAACGTATTGCCACACGCAAGAGCGTTTGCAAACATCCACATCGGTACCATTGCCGGAAAATTAAATGGAGTGATTCCGACAACAACGCCGAGTGGCTGTCGAATGCTGTACACATCAACTCCGGCCGACGCTTGTTCGCTATACCCACCCTTCAACAAATGCGGCACCCCGCACGCGAACTCGATGTTTTCAAGTCCGCGGGCAACCTCACCCATTGCATCAGACAGGACTTTGCCGTGTTCGACACTTAAAACCGACGCAAGTTCTTTGCGATTCGCGTCAACAAGTTCTCGCATATTGAACATGATCTCGGCTCGTCGTGACAGGTTGGTGGCGCGCCAATCCGGGAATGCTGTAGCTGCAGCAGCCACTGCGCGATCTACCTCTGATACTCCTGCAAAGTCAACCTCGGCCTGCTGTCGCCCCGTTGCAGGGTCGAAAACCTTGCCCGTGCGTCCTGACTCCCCTGCCACCAATCGTCCATCGATCCAATGCGAGATACGTTTCATTGTGGGTCCTTTGTTTTACTGACGCCCTCATCGTAGTCGTCACCAAGTCTTTGCCCCACGCCTCGCTTATTACAAGATTTCTTTGCGATACTTAACACATGACCATGACTACTACTGATTCAGAACTTGCCATCGTCGAGGCCGCCCTTGACACATTTCTCGCTTCACATGATCCTAAAAAAATCGACAATGTCGAGTTTCGCGGTGCTCGTTACGACAATGGCTTGGCATGGGTGCATTTCCCCGTGGGCTTTGGCGGACTCGGGCTCAGACCAAGCCTCAACCGCGTCATCGAAGAACGCGTTCGTGCCGCAGGCGCCAAGGCTCAAGATCCATCTACATTTTTTATCGCTCTCGCCGGACCAACAATTGCGACGCACGGAAGCGACGAAGTAAAGAATCGATTTTTGCGTCCCATGTTTACAGGTCAA
>JAEMRC010000053.1:0-3094 GCA_016463545.1 Ilumatobacteraceae bacterium | reverse complement strand
GGTCAAGAAAAATGGTGTCAACTCTTTAGTGAGCCAGGTTCAGGCAGCGACTTTGCAGGCCTCAGCACACGTGCAGTGCGCGACGGAGACGAGTGGATCGTCAATGGTCAAAAAGTATGGAACACACTTGCGCATCTCGCTGACTGGGGAATGCTCGTTACGCGCACCGACCCAGAGCAACCAAAACACAAGGGCATGACCTACTTTGCAATTGACATGCATTCTCCTGGAGTAGAAGTACGCCCACTGCGACAGATCACAGGCGAAGCAGAATTCAACGAGGTCTACATGACCGATGCTCGCGTGCCTGACAGTCAGCGCGTTGGCGCAGTCGGTGAAGGATGGCGCGTGTCACTCACTACTCTCATGAACGAACGCACCGCTATCGGTGGTGGCGGAAGCGGCACGGCAAAACGACGTGGCCCAATCGATGACACCATTCGCATCTGGAACGACATCCCTGCCGACCAACGCAGCGGCGCACAACGCGACAAACTTATGCAACTCTTCTGCGCTAGCGAGGCATTGCGCTACACGGTGGCACGTGGTTCACAAGCCGCCAAGGCCGGCAACCCCGGACCAGAGGGTTCGATTGCCAAACTCATGAGTGCCGAGTTCAATAAAAAAGTGACTGAGTTTTCAATCGAGCTCTTAGGTGCTGATGCGCTGATCAACTACGACTTCAGTTTCCGTCGCCCCGAGACACTTGATATCGACGGATCAACTGGTGGCGTGCGCCACGCGTTTATGCGCGCTCGTGCCAACTCCATCGAAGGCGGAACAAGCGAAATCATGCGCAATATCTTGGGCGAACAAGTGCTTGGTCTACCGGGAGAACCCCGCGTTGACAAAGAACAAGCATGGAGCAAAGTTCCGCGCAACTAAAGAGACGCGCAACTTATTTACGCAGGTTAGGTGTGGTCTCCACATTTATCTCTGCGATCAGCCTCGCTCACAATTGCACTGCCTGCCCCCACACCTTCGAGCGCAGCGAATGGCCCGCATTCATGCGCCACGATCCATACATGCACCATTGCATTATCACCAGGTGACCGCACGCCAAATGCGCACACGCCTTGGGAATTAGTGATCCCCACGACCCTTGGTGCTCCACCACTTCCATTTATAAAACAAAGATTGTCGTGTATGTGCCACTGCATCAGCGGACCTGCGTAATCAGTAAGTTGCGGCGAGTCCATCGGAACCTTTGTTCCGGCCATAAACATCGCTGATACCAAGGTTCGTTGCCCGCCAAGGCCGACCTTGTACACCAAAGATTCAGGCGCAGTGGGGTCCAAGAATTTATCGTCGTTATACAACGAATAGTTTTGGTAGTGCTCAAAGCCTGTCACCGCGTCCTGAATTGATCTCCACCCTTCGGCATACGCCGTCTTTGGGTCTGCCCAGTGCAATAACTTTATGCTGGTTTCTTTAATGAGATTTGCCGCACGCAACTCCTGCTCTGCGCTCACTCCCTCGACATTGGAAATATCAAGTGGCAAAGAAGGATCAAATGCGCGCGGCCAATTTTCTAACACAACACCAGTGTGGGCTGTATCACCACCGTGGGCTGTATCACCGCCGTGTGCTGTATCGCCAGTGGCATGTAGATGAGTTGCGCCATTCCACATCGCCACAATCGCAACAACTGCCACCAGTGCAGCAGGTATCGCCACTCGCGGCGTTGACGAGATTTCAATCTTTCCGAGCAGCACTGCTCTTATGGCAATTACTGCTGCAATTAGTCCTAGTGCGGCACATAACGAATCTGCAATCTGCGCACTCTCACGAACTTCAAGGCCGTCTATCCAAGAAATACCACTCAAACGAGTTGCTAGCCAACCGGCAACAGCACTTGCATTGACAACCATCCCGACAACAAGCAACCATCCGCGCGGGCGCAACATCACCATCACGCCCCATGCAACCTGAGCAACTGCGACCAAGATAAACAGTCGTGCCAGTTGTGGATGCTCAGCGTGCAGTCCGATCGCGCCACCATGAATGAGCCCTGCCCCAATCGAGGCCATCGCGGCATACATCAATCCGCTATACCCCATCGTCGGGCTCTGCATATCTTCCATACTTTCCATGATAATCCCCCGCACCCTCTTCGCAGAGTACGGTGACAACAGATATCTATTTGGGGGAAACAATGACAGTTCTTGGGCACTATCCGCTATTTCAGCAGGCCTACTTGGTGAATGACATCGACGAATCAATCCAAAAGTGGCACACATTGTTTGGTGCAGGACCCTTCTCGGTCACTGACCATCACAAATGCGACACCTTCACCTATCGCGGCACACCCCAAGAAGCAGATGTGTCATACGCCTTTGGATACCTCGGCGACATGATGATTCAGTTCATCGTGCAACACGACGACACTCCGTCGATCTATCGAGATATGTACGACAACGGTCAAGAGGGCTTTCATCATGTCGCATACCTCGTATCTGATTTTGCTGCAGAACGTCAACGACTCCTTGATATGGGGTTTGAAGCAGCGTGTGAATTGCACGCAGACGGCGTCAACGCATCGTATTTTGATACCCGTTCGGTGACTGGTGGTTTTACAGAGATTCACGGTGATCCGCCACACATCTTGGGAATATTCGCGCAATGGCATCGCGCCCATCAGATCCATCAACCAGGCGATTCTCTTATTTGGCATCGCAAAGAAGGTCGTCGCACTGTTTAACCGTGCACACCAACTTGCCAACAAGACCCAAGCCTGACAGAACCATGTAATACAGTCGCCCCATGGCAATCGGTCAACCTTCGGGACCACCCGCATCAGCACAACAAGTACGTGAGCTTCTGGCTCTCTTGAATACTGCTGGACACACTGACTTTCGCGATGCACGTGGGCCGATGGGTTTTACGCAACGGCAAGCTGGCGGCAAATTCACCCGTGACGAAGCCGCCACATTTATTACTCAACTACTAGACGAGCAATATTCTCCTACCACTGCAGTCAGCGCACCACTCGCAAATGTTTCGGCACCTCGCGCACCAACTGCTCGCCAAAAAACACTTCGCTCGGCTAGCAGTGAGTCACTCGCTGCAGAATTACAGAGTCGCGGCTGGGTCG
>JAEMRC010000149.1 GCA_016463545.1 Ilumatobacteraceae bacterium | reverse complement strand
TCCACGCGGATGTGGCTCAGTGGTAGAGCATCACCTTGCCAAGGTGAGGGTCGCGAGTTCGAATCTCGTCATCCGCTCCAATTTTGGGGTTTAATCGTTAGCAGTGAACGACTTGAGTGCGTCATAGAGTGCGCTTGACTGCCCGGTCAACTAAGACGTCAGTTCAAATGTGCATGGTGTGAGGCGTGTGAGGCGTGTGAGTCCTTGCGATAAGGTCACGATATGCAACACGCTTTTATCAACGGAGTATCTATCGCTTTTAAAGATTCCGGAGGGACAGGTCCGGTCGTGCTACTTAGTCATGGTTTCTTGATGGACCATTCGATGTTTGATCAGCAACTACCAGCATTGCAGGAAAAATTTCGCGTCATCACATGGGATGAGCGCGGCTTTGGGGAGACCGAGGCGCTCACCGACTTTACGTACTGGGACTCGGCTATGGATGTAATTGGATTGTTGGATCATCTTGGCATTGATAAAGCTGTCATTGGCGGAATGTCACAAGGTGGATTTATCAGTTTGCGAGTGGCGTTGCTTGCTCCCGAACGAGTTCGTGCGTTAATATTGATTGATACACAATCCGGCACTGAAGATCCGGCCCTAGTTGAGGGCTATAACGGATTGCATGATGCATGGATGGAGCATGGACCAAATGCTGTTCAAGATATTGTCGCTGGACTTATTCTTGGACCAGGTGCATGGCCAGAGTGGATGAGCAAATGGGCCAAGTTAGATCGTCCCCAGTTCAGCCGAGCGTTCCATTGTCTGATGCATCGAGATGACATCTCGAATCGGCTCGCAGAAATAACTGCTCCGACATTGATACTGCACGGAACACTCGACGCGTCGATACCGCTCGAGAAAGCTGAATACTTACGGGATCATTTAGGAGGTGCAGTGCAACTTGTCGCTCTCGATGGTGCACCGCATGCGTCTAACCTCACGCATCCGACCGAAACAAATACAGCGATCAATCGTTTTTTGGGTGCTCTCTAAAACCCTGAGTGCACCAATCGAAAAGTGAGGTTGATTCGGGGTTCTGTTACTCGTTTTGACTTTGGGATCTGGTGAAGCCACGCATTTTGGGATTTTCCCGACATCACCAGTAGCGATCCGTGTGTCAGTTCTGTGCGGATGGTTTCTTTTGACTCACGATGACGAAGATCAAAACGGCGACTTGCCCCGAGACTGATAGATGCAATCGTAGGATCAGGCCCATTTGCTTTTTCATTGTCAGCATGCCAACCCATGCTGTCATTGCCGTGGCGATATAAATTGACGAGGACGGAGTTGAACTTTGCTCCCGACGCAGATTGACACAGTTCAAGCAATTCAGATAGCAGCGGTGTCCATAAAGCGGGTGTTCGCAATAATCCAGAATATGTGTATGGCAGGTTTTCAGTGCTGTGCCATGTCGAAAGTCGGGGTTCGTCGATAGTTTTGCCAAACATCGTGATTGCACGTTGCTCCCATGGATTATTTTGTAGAAGTTCGTCAAGATAGCGATCAGCAGAATCGGCGCCAAGAAAGTTTGTCATTAGCATTGCGCTGCCATCAAACGGGAGTAATTCAGTCCCGAGTTGGGTTTCTCGTTGCATACCCGCAGGTTATCTAGGACTCTCCTGCGGGTTACAGCACATCCGAACAGATGGACAAAGATTATGATGTTGCCAGACATAAAGGGGGGCCATGTCGACATCGATGACACCACAAGAAGCGGGATTCGTTTTTGTAAATCCTGCTGCCTATGCAGACGACAAAGGGTTTCATGACGCATGCACAGTGCTTCGACGCGAGAGCCCAATTCATTGGGTGCAGGCGCCAGAAGGTCTTGAGAGTTTGTTTAATCCTTTCTATGCCGTGACAAGGCACGCCGATGTTTTAGAGATTGAGGCGCATAACACAATATTTCTCAACGAGCCACGTCCCGTGTTGGGCGGCACTGCAGATGATGAACGCCGCAAGCGAGACGGAGATCTATTGCGAACTCTGATACACGTAGACGATCCGGAGCATCGCAAACTGCGTGGCGTTACATCTGAATGGTTTTTGCCAAAAAATCTTGTAAAACTCGAAAGTCGAATAGCGGAGTTAGCGAAGCGTTATGTCGACAAGATGGCAGACATGGGAGGGGAGTGCGATTTCGTTCGTGACATCGCCATGTTTTTGCCACTCACAGTTATCTTGGATATTTTGGGGTTGCCTGAGCAAGATTACGAAAAGATGCTTGTTCTTACACAGCAATTGTTTGGGGCTCAAGATGAGGACATGCAGCGTGGATCTGATCCTCTCAATGTCATGGAAGTAATTGCAGATTTTTTTGCATATTTCACAAAACTCACAGAGGATCGTCGCGCTCATCCAACAGATGATTTGGCATCTGTCGTTGCAAACGCAGTCATTGATGGCGAGCCACTCACAATGATACAAACGATTTCATATTATGTCATCACAGCAACTGCCGGACATGACACGACCTCGTCGGCTATCGCGGGTGGTTTGCTTGCATTGATTGAGAATCCCGATCAATTAGAACGCTTACGCAAAGATCCAAGTTTGATTGCATCAGCGGCGGATGAAATCATTCGCTGGACTACTCCTGTGAAACATTTTATGCGTACCGCAAATGAGGACTATGAAGTCGGTGGAACTCTGATCAAGCAAGGTGAAAGTGTGTTGCTGTCGTATCCTTCTGCCAATAGAGACGAAACAGTGTTTGGGAATCCTTTTGTGTTCGATGTCGGACGTAGTCCCAACAAGCAACTTGCATTCGGATTCGGAGTGCATTTTTGCTTGGGCGCTATGTTGGCTCGCATGGAGATCAAGGCAATTCTTGCCGAATTGATTCCGCGGTTAAAAAGTATTGAACTCGCAGGTGAACCAGCATTTATGAAAACTATCTTTGTTGGTGGTCTGAAACGCTTACCCATTCGCTATCAGGTGTCTGCATCGTAAAAACAGGGTAATCTTGGAGATGTCAAGTGGTGCCCCCGCAGCGCCTGATACCCAAGGAGCAAATGTCATGCTAAGCCGCTACTCCAAAGTGACTGCAATCTGTACATTTTTGATGTTCATCCTCGTTGTCGGTTCTCCGCGTTCTGAAGTGCTGGCAGCTGCTGAGACGTCTTGGCAAAAACAGACGCTCTTGCCAAGCACCACCATGACGCTGCCCTCGCTGTTGCGCAC
>JAEMRC010000148.1 GCA_016463545.1 Ilumatobacteraceae bacterium | reverse complement strand
GAGCCCAACCGATGCGAGCATTGAGCGCAACGTGTTGGCTGAGTCGCGAAGATCTTCAGGGGTTACAGACAGAGCGGCATTTGCAAAAGATAGTTGGTGCATACTGTTTGTTGGAATGACATGAAGATGGCAATGGTTAATTTCATAGCCGGCGATAATCAGACCAACTCGGTTGCAGGAGAATGCTTTTTTTTGGGCTTGTCCGATGAGATGAGCAACATGGAACACATGGTCAGCAGTGTCGCGGTCTAGGTCTGTCCATTCGTCGACCTCTTCAATGGGTACAACTAGTGTGTGACCAACTGCCAATGGATTAATACTCATGAAAGCAGCACAAACGTGATCACGGTAGACAAAGACGCCCGGTATCTCGTGGTTGATGATCTTGGTGAAGAGCGTTGTCATGCGTTGTAGCCTCCAGAAGCTGTAAAGACGCTGCCCGTACAGTACGACGATTCTGGACCGACTAGGAACCGAACGAGTTCGGCAATCTCTCCCACAGTTCCGAGTCGACCGATTCCGATACGCGTCACGATTGCGGCCATCATGAGCTCACTAAACGGAGTCAGCAGGGGAGTATCGATGTATCCCGGACACACCGCGTTGACTCGAATCCCTAAGTGGGCTGTTTCGTCAGCAACGGATTTCGTGAACGCAATGATTCCGGCCTTAGCAGTGCTGTAGTGCGCGGCCCCAGCGGATGGAGATTGTCCGAGAATTGAAGAGATGTTGACAATGGTGCCGAAGCGTTGTTGTTGCATGACACGAAGCGCTGCACGACACCCGTAGAAAGTTCCGTAGAGATGGACTCGAATCATGCGATCCCAGTCTTGATCGCTAAGCGATGTCAGGTAGTCAAGGGGTTGCATCTCAGATATACGAGTCTCCATGCGTAACATTTGATTGACAATTGCTTTGTCAAAACTTGCAGCAGTTCCGCTCGGAGCGATTCCGGCGTTATTGATTAAAATATCGAGTCGGCCGAAGCGATCAAACACGTCACTAATGGCAGCATCGAAAGCGGAACTATCCGTGACGTCAAATGGTGAAGCAATTCCCTCAACTACGGAAGCAATGTGGTGAGCGGCTTGGGGATCAAGATCGTTTACAACCACATTTGCGCCGTCTTGGGCTAATCGAGAAGCAAATGCGGCGCCTAAACCAGAGCCAGCACCCGTGATGAATGCGACTTGACCATCAAGAGGCGAATTATTCATAACGCCAAACTAATCCTTCGGAGCACGAAAATGACTACGCTATGCGTGTGCGCCGTAGTGATGTTGTAACGCTCCCCAATGGTGTCACGTTGCTGAGATTGTGCTTGCTGCCGTGGTACGTATTGCTGATGAGCGACGGTCGAATAGTTGCCGGGGCTTTCATGTTGGGCTCCTTGGGTGCAACGGATTGGGTTGACGGCTACCTTGCGCGTCGTTTTAATCAAGTGAGCGAACTTGGCAAAGTCCTAGACCCTGTCGTTGACAGGCTCGTGTTTTTCGTCGGCGTGTCAACGGCGTTGTACTACTCGGGAATCCCTCTTTGGTTCGGCGTGGCAATTTTGGTTCGGGAAGGATTCGTGGCTTTATTGATGCTGATAGCCACCCTGTTTGGAATGCAACGCTTTGGGGTGACCTATTGGGGTAAGTGGGCCACTTTTTTGCTTCTGGGGGCGGTGCCGTGGGTGCTGGTAGGGAGCGAAGGCGGGGTGTGGCAGATCTTTTGGGTGTTGGGCTGGATCTTGGCCGTGCCGGGTCTCATTTTGAGTTACATCACCGCTGTGCAATACATCCCGATGGTGCGTGCTCATATGGGGCCCTCCGAGTACCGTAAGAGTCCATGAGTCTTCCTGCGAACCTGCGATATACCTCCGATCATGAATGGGTTTCAGGTGACGGACCCAGAGTGCGAGTTGGCATTACCGACTACGCCCAGGACGCGTTAGGAGACATTGTCTTTATTCAACTACCGACTGTCGGTACTTCCGTAGCGCAGAATGCGAGCTTCAGTGAGATCGAGAGCACGAAGTCGGTCAACGATGTCTATGCACCAATTGCGGGAGTCGTTGTGTCTGTCAACGTACTGCTCTCAGATAAACCCGAACTCGTTAACACCGATCCGTATGGAGATGGTTGGATCTGTGAAATCGAGTGTGATCCGGCCGACCTTGCATCTTTGTTAGACGCTGAGGCGTACCAATTGCTTCTGGGACATTGATGGCGTACGTTTTTTGCAATTCCTGCGGACACAGAAACCCACCAGAGTCTGGGTTCTGTTCGTCTTGTGGGTCCGTTCTTGATTTGCGAGAGGATCGAACCATTACGTTAAGCAAAACGGATTCATTTCAGGACGCTTTAGGGTCAGCAGACGATGCTGTCGTGGCGTTAGGGGAGATTGTTCCTGGTCAGGGAATATTAGTTGTGAGATCTGGCTCGCAAGCAGGAAACCGTTTTGTTCTAGCCAAAGAGACAACCACGCTCGGGCGTCATCCAGATAGTGACATCAGTCTTGATGACATCACAGTGTCACGTCGGCATGTCGAAATAAAGCGCACCGAAAAAGCGTATGTTGTGAGAGACGCGGGTTCACTGAACGGAACATATGTCAATCAAACCCGAATAGACGAATGCGCACTGGCACAAGGAGATGATTTGCAGGTTGGCAAGTTTCATTTAGTGTTTTTTGAACGCGCAGAAGATGCAACATGACGGTACGTGACTACCTTTCTATCGGCGAAGTTTTAGCTGTTTTATTAGATGAGTTCTCTGATGTCACTATTTCTAAGATTCGATTCCTTGAGAGTCAGGGACTCATTAATCCTGAACGAACACCATCGGGTTATCGTAAGTTCAGCGATGACGAAGTTGAAAAGCTTCGGTATGTTTTGCGACAACAAAAAGATACGTATTTGCCGCTGCGAGTTATTCGAGATCATCTACAAGACGAAACGGCTGATCACGTCAACTACTCCGAACTGTCTCCGGAGTCCATTGATCAAAGCGAGGCGGCACACCCGACATCTAGGCAAAAGCCCCGGATTATCGCCGCCGTTAAAAACTCCCGGCCCGAACAAACAGAGGCTCGCCGAGAGCAGCGCCAACAGCATGCCCAAGCGGTAGCGCACGCCGACAAGACCGAGTCACTGCCGCGAGATCTGTTGATCTCTCAATGTGATATACCGACAGAGGTGTTGAAGGGTCTGGAAACAGCGGGTTTGGTCGAGGGTCACAATGTCGGAG
>JAEMRC010000147.1:2938-3242 GCA_016463545.1 Ilumatobacteraceae bacterium | reverse complement strand
AACTAGACAACTTACGATCTCAAGGGCTGCTTCCGACCACGACAGCCCCTGCTGCGATTCTGCCAGGACTGCCCTTAACAGAACTCGACCGCGGATCGATGGTGAAGACCTTGCAAAAAACTCTCAATGTGGCACTTGCGACGCCCAAGAATAAGCAACTTCTTGCTGATGGCGTGTACGGGGCGCGCACGACTCGGGCAGTCAAAAAATTTCAGCGGCAAAAGGCTCTGCCTGTTTCTGGTTCTGTTGATCGAGCCACATGGGAAATGTTGGGACTCACAGACAAACCCTGGCTTGCTGCGCT
>JAEMRC010000147.1:0-2928 GCA_016463545.1 Ilumatobacteraceae bacterium | reverse complement strand
AGTTGGAAGCCGACATTCTTCAGTAAAAACAATTCAAGTTGCACTCGCCAAGGTACTGAAGAAAAAAATTACTGCGACGGGTGTCTATACCGCGTCGACGCAATCAGACGTGCGACTGTTTCAAACAAGCGTAGGCATGAAGCCAACCGGAAATGTCTCTGGCAATACATGGATGGTGCTGATGCCAACCGCTGCTCTTGTTCAGACGGGCTGATTGAACCTTGCTTGCCAGGCGGCATCGCTCACCATTGACGGATACTGCGCCCGATAGTCGCGCTTAAGCTTTTTATACGTACGAATCAAGCGCCACGTAGTAGTAAATACTTCGCGCTGCAAGACACGCACTCGTTGCCAATCACGGCGCACAACGAAACCCTCGTCAATACGAGGGTGTCGGTACAAAATTTCTTTATGCCGAATGGCTAATCCGACGGCTCGCACGTCAATCTGGGCAACGCCAGATACCCGAGCACGAAGAAATGATGGCACTAAATGACCGCCCATCGTGGGCACGGCAAGAATGTAGCCAATCAGTCTGACGATCTTTGGACGGGGTGCCGTGAAACCTAAAGCTTTTTGTTCGTCGCTCAATGGCGAAGCCTTTTCTTCGTTCACCATACGTATCTCGTCATGCAATGCAGCATGATCTATTTTTTTCCATGCTTCGGGACCCTCGAGAAACTGTTTCATGCCGCGAACCATGTAGTCAGCACTGGCGTATCGATGAGAGTAGACATTTCGGAAACCAAAGCCCACGTAACGCATTGCTAGATGCCACCAATGGTGATTATCAAAGACCAATGTGTCGATAAGTGCAAAGTTTCGGATTTCATAGTACAAAGATGATGGATTGTTCTTGAGAGCGAAGTCGGCATGCCACACAACGATTCCGTTCATTGTGACTGTTGTTTTTCCGGTGTGCATTAGCCCAAAAGCAACGTCATCACCACGAACAAAAACTGGGAGTGGATTCTCTTTGGCGAGGTGCATTGGAAACACCGTGAACCACCATGCCGAATAATCAAATTGCTCGGGCTTATGTTCGCCTAGCACTTCTGATCGCTCACGCAGATCAATGAATCTTCCAAGTGCACGCAATGGGTATATCGATTTAAATTTATACATGCTTCCGGCCTCGAACTGCATCCACGGACGTTCTTCACTGAGCATTGCTCCGTGCACACACAAGTCGGGAGACGTTGCAAACTTGAGCAACTGCACTGTTCGCACAATTGATTCTGGCTCAAGCAAAATATCATCATCCATCAACACCACATGAGTGCTCCAGCCAGCGGAACGGTACTCCATGATTCCGCGAGCGAATCCTCCCGCGCCGCCCAAGTTGGGGTTGTGCAACAACTGCACCGGCGCGCTTGAAGGCAATGACGGTTGTAAATTACGCGCATTGTCAACTACGAGAATCTTGACGTTTCCGTTGAGTTCTGGCACTGAGGACTCGATGTCAATCAGTCGGTCAATAGTTTTGAGCACATACTCTTGACGATTAAAAGTAGTGATCGCAACGCCGAGTCGCACCTCACGCACAAATTCATCTGTTGTGCTCCAACGTCCACCGCGCACAACTACACCTGCCTCGAGCGCGCTCACTGCTACATACAAAACATCTGCGCCACATGTTGTGATATCTGTGCATTCAAGTGCGGTTCCAGATGTTGCCGAATCAATCACAAACTCTCCGTGAGCACCAGCCCCGATGAGCTCAATCAGCGCGTTACCTGTGATGTCAAGTGTCGCTAACACGTGACGAACAGCCGTCAAACTTCGCCATTGCCCAATCGGAAGTACCCCAAAGGACGTATCGAATGTGACTCGCTGGCCAGAACCCAGCACCAAACCGTCAACATCTACTGATGCAGATGGACTTCTGAAATACAGCGAGGGCTCTGAGAAATCAGGAGCCGGGATATTGATTCGCGAAAGAAGGTTGAGTTGCGTCACGGGTTACGCCCCCATCGGATCGCTCACAAATGACGGCATCTTTCGTCCGTCCTTGTGACAAGACAAAAACTCATCTGCCACTTCAAGAGCCTCTTTGATTGTGACGTCCATGTCCAAGTAACGATAGGTGCCCAAGCGACCCAAGAATGTCACCCCTGTTGCAGCCCTTGCTGCTTGGACATATTGCAACAACTGTTCTTTTTCTTTGACTAATCGAATCGGATAATACGGAACGTCTTCATCGGTGCACAAGCGACTGAACTCTCGATAGATGACAGTTGCGTCATGAGACTCCCACGGTGCAAAATGCTTGTGTTCTGTTATTCGTGTATAGGCAACATCTTCGTCGCAATAATTCATCACGGGGCACCCTTGGTAATCGCCGTCCAGAACTTCTTGCTCGAAGTCCAACGTTCGGTATCCGAGTCGACCAAAACTTTGGGCGAACCATTGGTCGATTGGCCCGGACCAAAAAATATGTTCTGCATCCGAAATAGTTGCGGGATCGACAGTGACTCCGAGGCGAACGTCGATGAGTGGGTGATCAAGTATCGCCTGCACAATTGGCGTGTAGCCATTTTCTGGTATTGCTTGATACGGATGATTGAAATATGAATCTTCATATGTAAACCGCACCGGAAGTCGCGCCAAAATTGATGCCGGAAGTTCTGTCGGGGATACTCCCCACTGCTTCTGTGTGTAGCCCTTGAAGAAGGCTTCGTAGAGTGGGCGACCAACAAATTTCATTGCTTGGTCTTCAAACGACACGGGCGTGCCAATGCTGTTATCGGCTTGCGACGTAATGAACTCCTGCGCCTCTGCTGGCGTCAGTGTCTTATCGAAAAACTGATTGATCGTGTGCAGGTTTACTGGCAAGGAATATACGGCGCCGCCAGATGTCGCTTTTACCCGATGGTTGTAGGGCAACATTGTGCCGAAGCGATTGATGTATTCCCAGACCCGTTCGTG
>JAEMRC010000052.1 GCA_016463545.1 Ilumatobacteraceae bacterium | reverse complement strand
GGTACTAGCCACTAGAGGCGTGGTGACGGATGAAACCGATTTGGTACAAATGCTGGCTCGACGAGTTCTTTGGTGTCCCAATCTTGAGTGAGTTTGCGGTGAGCGATTCGCCAGTCGCCATCACGACACTCAAAGTGGTCGAAGTATCTGCCGCCAAAGCGTTCAAAGAATTCACCGTCATCACCACGACAGCGATGGAGCGCCATGATGGGTGTTTCGACATCAGCCGTCAAGAGGGATGTGAAATCGAAAATGGAATCGCCAATCAGGTGCATTGTAGAAATGGCATAGACGCGCATCTTGGCTGTTGCATGCTTGGCAAAGTCGCTCCCTAAACCTACGAATGATCCGTAGTCGCCAGTGCCATCAACATGAAAAACCGACGCCACTAATGTCTCGTCACAGCGGTCAATGCCCCGGCAGTAGTCCAGCAAGCAACGGCGGATAGCACGTTCGGCGGCGATTGCCTGGTCTGGGGTGAGGGGGCCATTGATGTGAGCAGAAGTAGTCATGAATGAGCAACTTAGTCCAAATCATTGCGCCACTGTTCAGAATTGACCGTCGGATGAGTTTCTGGGCAACCTTGGCAACTATTGTGGTCGGTGTTGCGCTGCTGACGGCCAACGCACTGAAATGGGGACAACAAATGGCACAAGTACCAGTGACCGAAGGCGTGTTTACATGGCCATCTGAAACGCCACAACTTATTGGTGCACGATGTGTTGCCTGCGACAACCATATGTTTCCGGGTCAATCGGGTTGCCCCCGTTGTACGGGTGACAAAACCGAAGAAGTTCTGTTGGGTCGTCGCGGAACATTGTGGACATGGACCATCCAAGGGTTTCCTCCCAAAGCGCCGCCATACGCGGGTGATGTTGATGTCAAAACATTTCAGGCTTTTGGAGTTGGATATGTGGAACTGCCTGGTCAAGTCAAAGTAGAAGCGCGACTGACTGTGGCTGATCCAGAAAAACTCAAGATCGGAATGGAGATGGAGATGGTAATTATTCCATTAACCACTGACGCTGACGGAAACGAAGTCGTCACATTTGCATTTGCACCTGTGGCATAAAGAACTACTCGACACTTTTAAAATAACTGATAGACATCTCAACAAAGGAAAAAATCATGACCATTGAAGTAGCCATCGTCGGAATTGGAATGCATGAATTCGGTCGCACCGAAGGTGTGTCAGGAATGGATCAAGGCGTGATTGCAGTGCGTCGTGCATTGGCAGACGCTGGAGTGTCGTGGGAAGACATGCAGTTTGCATTTGGTGGCTCACTCGCTGCTGGTGCAGCAGACACAATGGTGTCCCTGCTCGGACTCACTGGTCTGCAGTTCATCAATGTTGCCAATGGTTGTGCCACTGGTGGCTCGGCGTTGTTCTCGGTCTACAACACAATTCGTTCCGGAGTCTTTGACCTGGGAATCGCCGTCGGATTTGACAAGCATGAACGCGGTGCGTTTCGAGTAAACACAAAAGGTGCGGGTCTTGGAGACTGGTACGGCGCAAGCGGCCTAGCGCTGACAACGCAGTTCTTCGGAATGAAGATCAATCGCTACATGCATGAATACGGAATCACGAACTCCTCGTTGGCAAAAGTTTCAGAGAAAGCTTTTCGCAATGGTTCGCAGAACCCGATGGCATGGCGACGCAAGCCCATCTCGGAGCAAGAAGTTCTCGATTCATTGATGCTGTCGTACCCGCTCACGCAATACATGTTCTGCTCTCCTGGCGAGGGTGGAGTTGCGCTCATCTTGTGTCGTGCAGACAAGGCTCACTTGTATACCAAGACACCTATCTATCTAAAAGCCGCTGTCGTGCGCAGTCGGCGTTTTGGAAGTTTTGAAGTTCTTGCACCATCGATCGCACTTCAACACAATGCCGGTCCAACAGTTGATGGAGCCAAGGCAGCATTTGAAATGGCCGGTATGGGTCCAAAAGATATTGACATCGCCCAGCTACAAGACACCGAGTCAGGTGCTGAGATCATGCACATGGCAGAGAACGGATTCTGTGAGCACGGTGAGCAAGAGTTCATGATTCAGGCCGGCGAAACAGAAATCGGCGGAAAATTTCCGGTCAATACCGATGGTGGATGTCTTGCCAACGGCGAACCCATCGGCGCATCTGGGTTGCGTCAGGTGTATGAGAACGTTTTGCAATTGCGTGGTCAAGCCGGTGTGCGTCAAGTCCCCAACAATCCTAAGACTGCCTATACACACGTGTACGGTGCGCCCGGCATTGCTGGCGTCACTATCTTGCAGCGCTAGCGCTTCGTTTAGCCATGGCGATACTGACATCGACTTTTGCTGCTGACTGCGGCAGTGACATTGCACTCGTTGATGATGCGCGCACGGTGACGTGGGCTCAACTCGACACCCGTGTTAACAAATTGATCAACGGACTTCGTGCAACGGGACTCAAAACTGGTGACACGGTTGCTGTCATTGCAGGTAATCAGTGTGAGTGGTTTGAGCTGGCTCAGGCATGTGCACATGGTGGATGGACATATGTCCCGCTGAACTGGCATCTTGTGGCTGATGAACTTGCATATGTGCTCGAAGACGCGGGTGTTCTTGCCTTATTTGTTGACCAACGCTTTGATGCACCCGTAGCCGCGGCACTTGCTGACCCACGAGGTGCATCGGTGAAAACAGTTGTCGGCATTGCAACATCTGACGGCGCAGCCGTTCGACAAGACGCGCGTTTTGTTGCGTACGAGACGGTCATTGCCAGCGGCAGTGCAGATGAGCCGGACGAACAAATGCTTGGTGGTCCAATGTTTTATACATCTGGCACAACCGGTCGACCAAAGGGTGTGCGCGGAATGTTGTCTGGCGGAATGTCGCTCACCCCTGACATCATGAAGTTGGTTGCCTCGGGGTTTTCACAATTTGTTCCGATTCCTGGCATTACCTTGCTGTGTGGGCCGTTTTATCATTCTGCACAGTGGGCGTTTTCTTTTTTGCCGATGATCAATGGTTCTTCCGTTGTGATGCAACACAAATACGATTCCGCCGGAGTGCTTTCGTTGATTGACGAATATGGCTGCACAAATGTTCACCTTGTGCCCACTCAGATGAAGCGACTTGTCGACTTGCCCGCAGACAAGAAACAAGCCTTCTCTGGAGCGTCAATGCTCGCGGCATGGCACGGCGCGGCGCCTTGTCCGCCAGCCGTGAAGCGTTCGCTGATTGAGTGGTGGGGACCAAAGATTACGGAGTATTACGGATCCACAGAAGGTTCTATTATCTCAACGATTTCATCTGCTGAGTGGTTAGACAAAGGGGGCAGCGTCGGAAAGCCACTGCAGCAGTTTGAAGTCATCGTGGTCGACGACCAAGATCAACCCGTGGCTCAAGGAGCCGAAGGCACATTGTATTTTCGAAATAAAATGGGGACAGATTTTTCGTATCACAACGACGAAGAAAAGACGAAGGCAGCACATCTCGAGCCAGGCGTTTTTACAACAGGAGATGTTGGCTATGTCGATGACGACGGATACCTCTGGCTATCTGATCGCAAGATTGACATGATTATTAGTGGCGGCGTGAATATTTATCCAGCAGAGATTGAGGGTGTTCTTTCAATGCATCCATCAGTAGACGACGTGGCTGTTATCGGAGTTCCTGATGAAGAGTTTGGTGAGAGCGTTAAAGCACTCGTGCAACTTTTTGAAAACGTAGTTCCTTCAGATGAACTCAAATCTGAAATCCTGACATACTGCCGTGGTCTTTTGGCCGGCTACAAAGTTCCGCGCTCAATTGATTTCATCGCTCTTGTCCCCAGAACCGGAACCGGAAAAATACAGAAGCAACCATTGCGCGCACCTTTTTGGGAAGGGCATCAACGTCGTATTTAAAATGGAGACACAATGATCGACTACAGCAGGTGTTATCACAATGGCGTACGAGTTGCGCATCTTGAAACAGCGATGCAGGAGATGGGCGAGGCTCTGGGGGTGACGTGGTGTGAACCACAAGAACGGGAACAAAATGTTTGGTTGCCCAATATCGGAGAGACAACTATTCCGTTGCGTTTTACGTATTCATCTCAGGGTCCACAACACATCGAATTACTTGAAGGTGCGCCAGGATCAATCTGGGATGGCCGAGTAGCGCCTGGCCTGCATCACGTCGGCGTGTGGTCAGACGATGTTGCTGGTGATACATCAGCGTTGCTAGAAAGAGGCTGGACTCTGGCAATGGCTCAAGCGAGTCCTGAGAAAGGATTCGGGGCCTTTACATATGTTCAACCGCCGAGCGGTTTGATTGTGGAGTTGGTCTGGAGTGCGATTCAGCCGATGTTTGAACGTTGGTTTGCAGGCGGCCCTTTGGCGTAGTGCTAGATAGCGCGCGCGTCACCCCACTCGAGATGTAGTTGGTTCAAGGCGCGCAATACGAAACCTGGCATATGTGTGAAGTCGTTCGTGTCTGGTGCGAGCCGCAGATGGGGGAGTCGATCAAGGACAACGTTGAGCGCAGTTTTTTGTTCGAGGCGGCTTAAGCCGCTACCTGGGCAATGATGTTCGCCTAGCGAGAAAGCCATATGACGTTTTGTATTAGACCGCGCAAGATCGACTTGGTCTGCGTTGGGAAAAATTGAATCGTCTCGATTTGCAGCGGCGTATCGAATATGCACCGTGGAGCCTGCCGGAATTGTCACACCTGCAATTTCTGTGTCGGCGGCTACGGATCGATACAAGCCTTGCGTCGGAGACTCCAGGCGCATTGACTCTTCTAAAAATTGTTCGACAAGAGAGCGGTCGTTGTAGACCGTGTCGTATAAACCAGGTTGGCGCAACAGGATCCACAACGCTGACGTGATTGCGAAGGTCGTTGTTTCGTTGCCTCCGATATAGAGATGGTCGACAATGGTGATGATCTCGTGATTGGTGAGCAGTCGTTCGCCGTTATACATGGCAGTGGTGAGATCTGAGATGACGTCATCGCCAGGATTGATTCTTTTTTCTTCGATGGCGTGATTGATGTAGTGCTGAAACTCAACTACTTTGGTTGCCACCCAGTTGTCTTGTTCTGCAGTGAGCGGACCGGAGAACGGTAAGACCCATGCGGTCGACCACTCTTTGAGTTGGGGAATATCAGATGCCGGGAATCCGAGAATGCGAGTAATAGCGCGCACTGGAAGTGGAATAGCGAAGGCTTGCACAAATTCAGTTTTTCCGCCAGCGCTGATTCCGGGGCCGGCAAATTCATCAATCAATTCATGAACAGTGGACTCGATGAAAGACAACCAACGCAATGAACCACTTGCATCAAAATGATGATCTACTAAGTCACGGTATTGGCGATGTTCTGGTGGGTTGACCGATAACGGCGTGATTCTTTCCCAGCCTGTATTTTTGTAGATTTCTGCGGACTGACCAGAACGCGCTGCAGTTGTTCCGGTACGAAAAATCTCTTGATGTCGCAAAACATGAAGAACATCTTGGTATCGACTGATGACGAAGATCTTTGAGCCGGGCATTTGATAGACAGGATTTTCATCGCGCAGTTTTTGATAGGTGGGGTACCAGTTCTCTTGAGTTTCTGGTGCATAAAGATCGATGCTGTGTTCGTCTGACATGGAGCCCCCTCCTCTTGCTCCACGATAGTGAATCGCGGACTATCACGACGCACGTGGGGTTGGCTATTGTGGGCGACATGACAACGCAGAGCGGATTCAGTGCAACATCGACAACCGAAGACGTTTTGAGTGGTGTAGATCTTTCGGGGAAACGGTATTTGGTGACAGGTTCGTCGGGAGGCTTGGGCTTAGAAACAACTCGGGCGCTTGCGGCACACGGTGCCACGGTGGTGATGGCAGCGCGAGATGAGGTCAAGAACGCAGCAGCAGCAGAATCAATTCGTCAAGAACATTCTGATGCAGATCTTGAATCACTGACAATTGATCTTGGGTCTTTGGCTTCAGTGCGTAGAGCAGCAGCAACATTCATGGCCGACTCTCGACCACTGCATGGCCTCATCGCCAATGCTGGCGTCATGGCAACGCCATACGGAACAACTGTTGACGGTTTTGAAACACAGTTTGGGGTCGACCACTTAGGGCATTTCTTGTTTGTGCGCGAGCTCTTGCCCAAACTTATGAAATCTGCTCCAGCGCGTGTGGTGATATTGAGTTCAGCAGGACATCGTTTAGGCGACATTGATCTGAATGATGTCAATTTTGAGACTCGAACATACGATCCGCTCTTGTCCTACGGGGCAGCAAAGACTGCAAATATTCTGCATGCAGTAGAAATCGATAGGCGGTATCGCGACAAGGGAGTACGAGCATTTGCGGTTCATCCTGGTGGTATTCACACTGAGTTGGGCAGATACATGACAATGGAAGTGATTACGTCGCTCATGGACCGCATCGGAGAACAAGGAGCATCTTTTTCATGGAAAACAGTTCCGCAAGGTGCAGCAACAACCACTTGGGCTGCGACATCGGCCTTGCTCAACGACATGGGTGGCGTCTACTGCGAAGATTGCAATGTGTCACCTGTATTGCAAGGTGATGATGAAGGTATTAATGGTGTCGGCGTGGCTGCTCGCGCAGTCGATGCAACAACAGCCTCAGCATTGTGGGATTTGAGCGACAAATTAGTCGCCCTGTAAACACATGGCAACAATTTTGGTTCACATTGTTATTCGCGATGGATACGAAGCCGACTTTGAAGTAATTGCGAGGGACTTATATCAAGCGAGTCATGCAGGTGAAGTCGGTCTGCTGCGCTACGAATACTGGCGGGGGAGCGAGCCGCGCTCTTATTACACCTTGTTGTCGTTTGTGGATTTCGCGACGTTTATTGCCCATCAAACGAGTGAGCATCATGAAACTGCCTCGCCCCAACTGGGCCCGATGGTGGAGTCGTTGCGTCTGGAGTGGGTTGACCCCATTGCTGGGGCTGCCGATTTGCCTGAGACCAATGCCCAGGACCTGTTGACTGCGACAGATGAATTGACTCGGGTCTATGCTGGGCGTTTCGCGGCACATGTCGCACCGTGGTGGGAGACACTGCGGAACAAGTAAATAGGGGGCAACATGACTGACATTCTTGATCGACCTGGGGCAGAGAACAAGCCATGGTTTTTAAGCGGAAACTATGGTCCTGTTTTTAATGAAGCAACTGCTCATAACTTGCCAGTCACCGGAGCAATCCCGTCGGCGTTGTCGGGGCTATATGTTCGTAACGGTTCAAATCCCCACGATGGCACTGCTGGCCATTGGTTTTTTGGCGACGGAATGGTGCACGGTGTTCGCATTGAAGGTGGACAGGCCAAGTGGTATCGCAATCGCTATGTGCAAACCACAAAGTTGGCACAAAATCTTGATGCAATGGATCCCGTTGCAATGTTTGACCCAACTGCCAGTGCTGCCAACACTCATGTGATCGGACACGCTGGTCGAATCTGGGCACTTGAAGAAGGTCACCTTCCGTATGAGTTAAGCCCCGAACTCGAGACACTCGGGTGCGATGACTTCGGAGGCAAACTCACGACAGCTTTCACTGCGCATCCAAAATTGTGTCCAGAGACAAACGAACTACATTTCTTTGGATACGGAGCAGTTGCTCCGTTTGTCACATATCACGTGTTAGATAAAAACGGAAAACTTGTGCACTCTGCACCAATCACGACGCCAAAAGGCACCATGATGCATGACTTCATGATCACTCGTGATCATGCGATCTTTATGGATCTTCCTGTGGTCTTTGATCTTGACAATGCCGCAAAGGGAGGCTCACCCATTGGGTGGGATGACAACTACGGCGCGCGCATCGGTATCTTGCCTCGCATGGGAACAAACGCCGACATTCGTTGGTTTGATGTGAACCCGTGCTACGTGTTTCATCCACTCAATGCGTATGTCAGTGGTGACGAAGTCATTTGCGACGTAGGTCGCCACGAAACAATGTGGCGCGGTTCGATGGAGAACGGATCTCCGTCGTATATGCATCGCTGGAGATTCAACATGGTCACTGGCGCAGTGCATGAAGAGCAAATGGATGATGTTGCTCACGCGTTTCCGCGTGTTGACGATCGAGTCGTTGGTTTGAAGCATCGCTTTGGTTATGTGGCGTCTCCGCGCGACACCACCAAGGGTGGCTTGAGTGATCCGAGCACCATTGTTAAATACGACATGTCAAATGGCTCAAAGGCTATTCACGATCTTGGACCTGCCGCGTTTCCGGGGGAGTTCGTTTTTGTGCAAGACACAGCAACCGGAGCAGAAGACGATGGATGGGTGATGGGATTTGTCTACGACAAGACCACCGATTCGAGCGATCTTGTGATTCTTGATGCCAAAGATATGTCTAAGCCTCCAGTCGCACGTGTGCATCTGCCACAACGAGTGCCATTTGGCTTTCATGGCAGTTGGATCGACGATTCAATAATGCTCTAGTGGGTAGTTGACAACATGTCCTCTGACGCATTGAAAGCACTTACTGACCGAACAGAGATTGTTGAGTTGACGGCAATGTATTGCTGGGCGCTTGACACCTGTTCGTATGATGCCCTTGACAATGTGTTCACGGCCGATGCCACCGCAGATTTGTTTGAAGACCTTGTCGGAAGAGATGCCATTAAAGCGCGCATAAAACGGGCTCTCGAGCCACTTGATGGCACGCAACACATGGTGTCTAATCACGTAGTCACTGTCACAAATGACACTGCGACGTGCCGGTGCTACCTGCAATCTCAACATGTCCGCAAACAAGAGAGCGGTGGCTCAAACTTTATTGTGGCGGGTCGATACGAAGACACGTTGCGGCGTACGCCAGACGGGTGGCGAATCACGCATCGTGTTCTGACCACAATGTGGACTGACGGAAACCCTGCTGTTGCAGGTGGCGGACCACGCGCGTAATCTCAATTTCAATATCCAACACAGAACGGCAAAATTACTATGACAACACAAAGCGAGCCCATCAACATTAATGACTATGTGTCTATTCAAAGACTCATCAATCGATACGCAGATGCAGTGATTCATCGAACTGGTGCCCAGTGGGCAAGTTGCTGGGCAGATGATGCGGTGTGGGATCTTGGCGGTGGACGATTGGTCGAAGGAAAAGACGCAATCGTGAAGTTGTGGTATGCCGCAATGGGTGGGATCTCATCTGTTGTGCAAAATGTTCATAACGGAGAAGTATGGCAAGTCTCTGGCGATTCAGCAGCGGCGACGGGGCGTTGGACAATCAGTGAGCGTTTCAAGCGTGCAGATGGTGCAACCGGAATCTTGCTCGCACATTACGACGATGCATATCGCAAAGTGGACGGACAGTGGCTCTTCACGAGACGCTTTTTACAACCCCACTATCACGGCCCAGCAGATCTTTCTGGAGAATTTTTGAATAACAAAGAAAAATTGGCTGAGCGGGGTATCCCCGCTGATGTCTAACGGATCTCAAATCCTCTAGCGTTCACACATGCCTTCGTTTATCACCGAACTTGCGCGTCAGCGCCCAGAAGAAATCGCTGTCCGGGATTCAGATCACACTTTCACATGGACTGAAGTCGGTGACATTTTGAACCGCACTGCAAATAATGTCTTGGCGTTAGATCTCGGCCCCAATCGACGCGTCGCCGTGTTTGCAGAAAATGCTGCAGAAACAGCCTTTGCACATCTCGGAAGTTTGTTTGGGAGCGCATCAACTGTGCCGGTCAATTTCCATCTCAATGCCGAAGAAGCCGCATATATTTTGGTTGATTCTGATTCGCGAATAGTTTTTGTTGGACCAGAAACACTTGACCGCGGAATTGTTGCTGCAGAGTTGGCGCGCGCTCAAGGACTTCAGATCAGTGTTGTCGGTTGGGGCGTGAGTCATGCCCAAGTGACGGGTTGGCATGACTGGCTCGCCGCCGGAGATCGCACTGATCCACCGCTTGATGTGCAGCCACGACCCAATTTGTTGTACACATCCGGAACAACGGGCCAACCAAAGGGAACCGAACTGCCACCAACCATGTTTGCTGGCGGCGACACCATGGCAGAGCATATTGACGGCATGAAGAAAAATCGCTTTGCGGAGTTCGGCACACATCTTGTGGTTGGGCCGATGTATCACACGGGTCCACTTAATGGAATGCGTTTGTTGGTCTGCGGAATCCCGATGGTGATTCTGAATAAGTTTGATGCGCAAGGAACACTAGAAGCAATTGCGGCATATCGCACCGAGTCATCAGTGATGGTTCCGACTCATTTCGTTCGCCTACTCGCTTTGCCTGCAGATATTCGTAATAAGTATGATTTCTCGTCAATGAAGCTTGTCGCGCATACTGGCGCAACGTGTCCTGTTGACATCAAGAGATCAATGATTGAGTGGTGGGGTCCTGTGTTCACAGATGCATATGGCGCGACAGAAGTTGGCACAACATGTTCTATCTCGAGCCCAGAGTGGTTAGAACACCCGGGTTCGGTGGGGCGCACGGTTCCGCCGTTTACTGCACTTGTTCTGGACGACAATGACAATGAGTTGCCCGCCAATACAGAAGGTCGACTCTTTTTTAAAGATGCCACTGGTCGCGGAGTGATTTATCCCAATGATGTCCAAAAAACGAAGGCAGCAAATATCGCGCCGGGTGTTTTCACGCTCGGAGAAATCGGTTACATAGATCAAGATGGGTATGTATTTATTACTGATCGTTTCAGCGACATGGTGGTATCTGGTGGTGTGAACATTTATCCAGCAGAAGCCGAACAAGTTTTGGTTCAGCATCCCGGCATTCTTGATGTGGCATGTATCGGAATCCCGTCTGCAGACATGGGCGAAGAACTTAAGGCAATAGTGATTCCTCGTGATCTATCGAATCCACCTGCTGTCAAAGAAGTGTTGGCTTTTTGTCAAGAACGGCTCAGTAAGTACAAATGCCCACGAACAATCGAGTTCGTGTCTGATCTGGGTCGCAACACGATGGGTAAAATTAATAAACGAAAATTGCGAGCCCCGTATTGGGATAAGAAGTAAACAACAACCTGAAAGGCATCCATGTCTGAGCCAGTACTTATCATCGATAATCCAGCACCATTGGTGCGACGATTCACGTTAAACAGACCCGACAAGCGAAACGCGCTCAATGACGACATTCGTGGTGCATTGTTTGATGCGCTGCGCCAAGGTGATAGAGATCGCTCTGTATCGGTGATGATTATTCGCGGTGCCGGCTCATGCTTTTGTGCTGGGTATGACTTGGGTTCGCCAAACAGCGATGTGGAACGAGCGATATCTCGTGCCGATGGTTGGTGGTCGCGACATGTTGTCAATAACTGGTTCGAGATGTGGGATATGTCAACACCCATCATCGGCCAGGTGCACGGATATTGTTTGGCGGGCGGAACAGAATTGGCAACTGCGTGTGATCTTGTCTATGTGGCCGATGACGCAAAAATCGGATACCCACCTGTTCGGCTCATGTCGCCACCTGACATGCAATGGCAAACATGGATGATGGGTTTGCGTCGCGGCATGGAAGCGCTGCTCACCGGTGACTCAATGTCTGGAACAGAAGCAGTCGCGGCAGGATTCGCTAATCGGGCATATCCAGAGGCAGATCTTGACACTGCTGTGCTAGCAATCGCTGAGCGCGTGGCGAAGATCCCACTTGATTTGCTTGCACTCAACAAGCGTTCGGCTCATCGAGCAATGGAAGTGATGGGGATTAGGGCGGGCATTCGTGCAACAGCAGAGATTCAGGCACTTGGGTTTCACCAGCGTTCTTCAATGGATTACATGGGTTCATTTGCCACAAAAGGTGTGACCGCAGCACTCAGTGAGCGGGATGCGAAATTTTCGGATTACCGAGAGGCGTAAGATAGCCGTGGGGGTATGAGATGAATCTTTTAGAAACACGCGGAATGTCTGTGACATTTGGGGGACTGCGTGCAGTCAACAATGTTGACCTAACAGTTGAAAAAGGAAAACTCGTTGGGTTGATTGGTCCTAATGGCGCGGGCAAGACCACTTTTATTGATGGCATTACTGGCTTTGTTCCAGCGACAGGTCGTATCGAGTTCAAGGGTAAAGAAATCAACGAGATGCCTGTTCATGCCCGTAGTCGTTTGGGTATGGCGCGCACGTGGCAATCTCTTGAACTCTTTGATGACTTGACAATTGAAGAAAATCTTCAGGTTGCAGCAGAGCGACAGACAGTCAAGAGTTTTTTGACAGACATTATTCGCCCGAGTCGAGCGCGCGAGAGAAGCGGTGTTGACTTTGCCATTGAGGTTTTAGGAATTCAGGATCTCATAAAAAAACTTCCCAATGAGATCAGTCAAGGGCAAAGAAAGTTGGTCTCAGCAGCGCGAGCACTTGCATCTCAGCCAGAGTTGGTATGCATGGATGAGCCTGCGGCAGGTCTTGATACAAGCGAATCTCGTGAACTTGGTCAAGGACTTCGTCGAATCATTGATGCTGGGATCACAATTTTTTTGGTGGATCACGATATGGGGCTAGTGCTGGATGTATGCGACTATATTTATGTCATCGAGTTTGGACAAAAGATCGCTGAAGGAACCCCAGCACAAGTGAAAACAGATGCGCGAGTGATTGAGGCATATCTCGGAAGTAGCGCAGCAGAAGGAAAACACTGATGGAAACATTGCTTGAAATAAACGATCTCAATACTGGCTACAACGGTGTCTCTGTTGTGCGAGGTCTGAACTTGCATGTCAACGCAGGAGAGGTCGTGGCATTGCTTGGGCCAAATGGTGCCGGAAAAACCACAACACTGTTGACGACGTCTGGTCTTGTTCCAATCATTTCGGGAGAGATCAAGGTTTTTGGAAAAAGCGTGAAAGGTCGACGTCCACATCTGATTGCTCGTGAAGGGCTCGCGCACGTACCAGAGGGACGGGCACTTTTTTATCAGTTGACCGTGGGGGAGAACCTACGATTAGGTGCCGCCAGAGGAGCAGCGGATGTCAAACAGGCATTGGCGTATTTTCCGATACTGGCAGAAATAATGGATCGGCGCGCAGGTCTTTTATCTGGTGGAGAACAACAGATGTTGGCCATGGCACGCGCGCTGACCGTTAAACCAAAGTTGTTGATGGTGGACGAGATGAGCCTCGGAT
>JAEMRC010000051.1:2327-13132 GCA_016463545.1 Ilumatobacteraceae bacterium | reverse complement strand
TAGTGCTGGTCGAATCAAATCCGTCAGCATGTTCGGATGCCCGCAGCAATTTGCACGACCACGACGTGTCGATCGAACAAATTGCAGTCGAGCAGTGGCGTGTGCAAGATGCCGGACTCGTTATTGCAGACCCTGCACGCAATGGGTTAGGGGCAATGGGCGTTAACGCGATAGTCGCGACCGAGGCCAAGCGCATTGTGTTAGTCAGTTGTGATGCGGTTGCAGGCGCGCGCGATATTCGCTTGTTACTCGACGCGGGTTACGCGTGCGAAGGGGTCACGGTTCTCGACCTGTTTCCAAACACGCCACACGTTGAAGTGGTGAGCTCGTTTAGTCGTTCTCGGACGACGAAATAAGTGCCCCCCCTCGGATTCGAACCGAGGACCTGCGGATTAAGAGTCCGTTGCTCTAACCAACTGAGCTAGAGGGGCAACTACTAACCCCGAGAGCATAGGTGCAATAAGGCTCTTTATGAAAATGCGCTTTTTAAATAGACGCTTTGCACGCCGGCATCCGTCTGTAGGCGGGCCGAGCGTAGTACAGCCATTTGGTATGAAAATTGCTTCGCGAATGAGTGGAGATCGCGATCATCGGATGTCATCTGTTGACATCAAGTTGACAGTTAACAGGAGCCTAGATAGAGTGATCGATGGGTGGTGGATCGGGGATTGATCTCCGAAAACATGCCCAATTTGGAAGTTCAATAGCGTTGTACTAGCGGAGGAATTGTGGCAAGTTTTGGTGTCAATCTCAATAACCGAGAGCCGCTCATTGCGCCTCAATATTCAATCCATGACGCACTCGATTTGTCGGAATTGGTCGAAAAACTAGGTTTTGATTCAGTCTGGGTGGGCGACAGCCTGTTCTCGAAACCCCGCTACGAAGCAATCAGTTTGTTGTCTGCAATTTCGCAACGGACAACGAGAGTCAAGCTTGGTACAGCATGCTTGGTGACGTCAACTCGCAATCCCCTTTACCTTGCGCTTGAGTGGGCGACACTTGATGTGTTGTCCAAGGGACGTACCATTCTTGGGGCGTGCATGGGAAACCCAGAAAACGGTGTTCGCCGCGAATTCGCTGCACTTGGACTTGAATTCAAACATCGCGCCGACATCTTTGAGGAAGGACTTCAAGTTTTGCGAGACCTATGGATCGACGGCAAGACGAATTTCCAGGGCAATCATTTTAAGTACGACAATATTGAGTTCTACTCTGGTACCGAAATGGGTCCGCTGAAGCCGGTCCAAAGCCCTCCACCAATTTGGGTGATATCAAACATTCGATTAACTGGTGACTTGCCAAGCGAAGTTGCGGCTAAACGCCTCGAGCGGTCTTGTCGTCGCATCGTTGAACTGGGCGAAGGATGGATGACGTGTTGTAGGGCAATGCACCCATATGAGGTAAACGAACAACTCGGCTATCTCAAGACTGCTGCAGACCGTGTCGGTGCAGACATCTCGAAAAAGGCCATCTCATATCAAGTCACAATGAACATTGGGGACTCAAAGGAATCGGCGACGAAGGCATTTGGTAGTTACATCTCGCAGTACTACCCGGAACTGAGTAAACAAATGGATTTGTCAGAATGGGGTCCAGTAGGTACGCCAGATGACATCATCAAGTGGCTCGAGGAGTTCAGTGAGGCTGGCGTGACTGATTTTATTTGTCGCTTCGGTGATTTGGACCAGTTTGGCCAAGTAGAGCGATTTGCTAAAGAGATTTTGCCACACTTCAAAAAGTAACGGTCATAAACAACGAGTTAAGACATTATTCACATAAGTTGAGATAGGGGATCGCGATGGGAATGTTGGACGAAGAAGTTCGCACAGAAGCCGATATGCGCAAGTCAGCGGAATTGATTGTAGATACATGCTTCGGCGTGGAAGAGGATGATGTTGTCACAATCATCACTGACGATCGGCGCAAAGAAGAAGCCGAAATGGTTGCCCAGGTTGTTTCGGAACGTGGTGGTTGGCCGATCGTGATGAACAATGAGACGCAAGTCAGTCGCGCGATGAAAGACACTCACTTTCCAATGATTCCCCCTCGTAATTTGCATCAAGCAATGGTGACGTCTGATGAGATCATCATCATTACCAACCTGGAATGGGCGAACCGGTTCGCTCATGTAAGTGCGGTAAAAGAATCGTGTTTGGCAAACGCTCGTATTGGTTCGGTGGAAGAAGGATTTGGTCGCTGGACAATTAGCGTGTCCGACATTGAAAAGACCATCGTCAACGCGCGCAATGCAGTTGCCATGCTCGAAGGTGCACGCAGGGTTCGTGTAACGACTCCCGGCGGAACCGATGTGACAGTGAGCATTGAAGATAGGCCCGCACTTGAAGTGCTCCCTCGCAAAGAGCGCGGCAAGATGATGGGGCCTGTTCCATTGTGGGGAGAGGTTGCTTACGCTGCTGTTGAAGACCAAACAAATGGTCGAATTGTGATTGACGGCAACATGCTTGGCATTGGAGTTCCGACAAACGTGGAGAGCCCCATCACATGGCATGTTGAAAACGGTCGATATAAATCGATTGAAGGTAAAGCAGAAGCCACGAAGTTGCGCGACATTGTGCACGGTGTCGAGGGCGCTGACGTCGTTGCCGAGTTTGCTTTTGGAACAAGCGATTTCTCACCACTTGGGTCACCGTCCGAAAAGGGACGCAAAGGAACTGTGCACTTCGCACTTGGCGACAACTGCAACTGCTATCCAGGTGGCCAAAACCATTGTCGACTTCACCTCGATGGCGTGATGCACAACGCAACACTCGAGATTCTTGACAGCGGCAAATTTATTCTCAAGGATGGTGTATGGCAGCTGTAGAAGGTGTTCGCGTCGTACGACTCGGCGACGTCGCTCCCGTTGCGTTGCCTGGTGATAGCTGGAGCAGAGTGCTGATCAGTTCATTAACGGTTGGAACGAACGAGGCATGCATGGGGTATTCCGTGTTTACTCCAGGGATGGCAACAGATGACTTGTCGCACGAAGTGGAAGAACTCGCATACGTTGTCTCTGGGTCTGGCGAATTACGAATGCGCGATGGAGTTGTGGGCGTGAGTGAAGGCAGTGCTGCATATATCGCGCCACATGTTTGGCATACCGTTGCAAATACCGGCACCCAAAATCTCGTGATGGTCTTCGCGTTTACATCGTCTGACTACCCGCCAACGGAACATGCACCGTCGAGAGGTCACTAGCTATGGCGCTTGATACTCCCGCCCAATCTTGGTTGGCGTTGGATCCGCAAGAAGCGGCTAAGCAGGTTGCCTTAGGTTCACAGATCATGTCAACTCTTGGTGAGGACCTCACGCTTGGACACGTCAGCGTGCGGCATGCATGTGGCAATCTGATTTCGATTAAACGTAAGGGAATTTCTCTTGCCGAAGTTGGGCCTGACGATGTGATTGTGGTTGACCTCAATAATCCAGATGGCCTGAAAGTTCCTGGCATGCATCTTGAAGCACTTATCCACACCGAGATCTATCGAGCACGACCCGAAGTCGGCGCGGTGATTCACAGTCATCCCGTTTATTCCACCGCATTGAGTTCAACGAATGCCAAGTTGGAATATCTCACGCATGACTCAGTGCTGTTCCACGAAGGAATTGGTCGCTATACAGACTCGGCACACCTCATCATGACGCCAGAACAGGGTCAGCGAGTAGCACATGCTTTGGGTGAACGTCGTGCGGTGTTGTTGCAGAATCACGGCGTCGTTTTTGTTGGCGAAGATATTCGCTGGGCCATACTTTCTGCTATCACACTTGAACGATCGCTCAAATTGCAGATATACGCCGGGCAGATCGGCAAACTCAATCCAATTCCACTTGCTGAAGTGAAGAAGATTTTCCCGATCAAGTACCAAGATAAATTCCTCACCGAATATTGGGACCGTTGGGTTCGTGAGTTGGGAGAACACAAGGAATCGCAAGGAACGCGAGAGAACCAGTAGTGGAAATTGCCTCCGTCGTTAATGGCAAGCGCCACGAGATGGATGTCGCTGACAACACATTGCTTCTGGATTGGCTGCGCACCGATCTTGGACTTACGGGAACCAAGCAGTCGTGCGAAGTGCAAGTATGCGGTGTGTGTACGGTGCTAGTGGACGGTGTCCCCGTCAGTGGATGCACGACGCTTGCGGTCGAAGCTCGTGATTCTGAAGTAACGACGATTGAAGGGCTTCGTGGCACAGACTTTTATCTCCGCGCAGAAGAAGTTTTTATGCGCCATTCGGCGGTGCAATGCGGATTTTGTAGTCCTGGGTTCATCTTGACGGTGTACACATTGGTGAATGCGGGCAGGACTCTTAGCCAAGATGAAATCAAGGAAGCACTCAACGGAAACCTGTGCCGGTGTACAGGATATAAATCAATCATTGACGCCGCGTTTGAAATTGTCAATGCAGAAGTAGCACGGAAAAAGTAATGTCGGCCTCAACCCTCAATGAACGTGACACCACCGTTGAGCGTGGAGCAGTAGGTACAAGTCACGCTCGCATAGATGGTCCAATCAAGCTGAGCGGACAGGCTCAATATGTTGGCGATCTTGAAGTTCCTGGAATGCTGTATGCCAAAGTATTTCGTAGTCCGATTGCCCACGGACGAATTACCCTTCTCGATGTCACTGCCGCGGAGGCAATGGAAGGTGTCGTTGCTGTGCTTGTTGGAAGTGACCTTGCCGACATTGACCCTTTCTATGGTCATGCCATCCGCGACCGACCAATCGTTGCGCTCGACAGGGTTCGATTTGTTGGCGAGCCGATAGCGGCGGTCGCTGCCAAGACAATGGCTCAGGCAGAAGCAGCGGCAAGGCAGATTATTGTTGAGTTTGATGAGCTTCCCGTAGCTGCCAACTTGGACGCAGCTCTCGCTACCGGTGCACCGATCATTCATGATGGCCAAACGGCCGCTGGGTTTGCTCATGGTCTTGGCAAGATGCCAGATCGCGAAGGAAATACTTGTTATTCATATGAACTCAACACGGGTGATCTTGGTGCTGTTCGTGCTGCTGGGGACATCGTGATCGATCACGAGTATGTATTCCCAGCGGTGTATCAGTACTCGATGGAGACGCACGCTGTTATCGCTGAGCACACGGGCACCGAGATCCGATTGTGGGCCAATTGTCAGCACCCATTCTTGGTGCAATCAGAGATCGCGACGTTATTTAACCTTCCAATTTCGAGCGTTCGGATCAATGTGCAATTTCTTGGAGGTGGATTCGGCAGTAAGTCATACACGAAGATGGAGCCATTGGCTGCAGCACTCGCGCGAAAGGCGAAGAAGCCGGTCAGAATAGTCAACGAAGTAAGTGAGTCGATGGTGACGACGCGTCGACACAATATGAAATGTCGCATGGTTACCACTGCGCGAAGTACTGGCGAACTGGTAAGCCGTGACGTACAGATTTGGCTTGATACGGGAGCGTATGCGGACAACGGACCTCGTGTAACGGCAACTGCGGGCGATGCAGCAGCGGGCCCATATCGATGGCAAGCAACGCAGGTGCGCGCGCATTGTGTGTACACAAACACTGGTCCATCCGGTTCGTACCGCGCGTTCGGAGCGACTCACGTGCAATGGGTGGGCGAGTCGCAAATTGACGAAGTCGCGCGCCGAGCAGGCATTGATCCACTCGAGATGAGGCGGCGAAATCTGTTGCGTCGCGGTGAAACAGTGCGAGTCAAAGGCAAGCCGCTCGATGCGGATTTAATTGGTGATATTGAGAAAGTCGCAGCGGCATTGGGCTGGGGAGACGAACGCAAACCAAATCGCGGCCGTGGAATATCGGTCGGTTTGCTCGCAGCAGGGGCGCATCCGGTGTCGATGGCAACTGTGCGGATGGATGCCGCAGCCGGCGTGAGTGTCTTAGTCGGAAGCACCGAAATGGGTCAAGGTACGCGCACTGTGATGGCTCAAATCGCTGCACAAGTTCTCACTGTGCCGATGTCCAAGATCTCAGTTCCTGGAACCGATACGAGTTTCACTCCATATGATCGGTCGACTGGCGCGAGCAGGTCGACAACAGTTGCGGGAAAAGCAGTCGAGCGTGCAGCACTCGTAGTTCGAGCATCGTTGCTGGAAACCGCAGGCTTAGCATTTGGCATATCCGATACGTCCATGCTGCGCTTAGAAGATGGTTGCGTCACCGATGGCAAACAGTCAATGACTTTTAGCCAGATCATTACCAAGCGATTTGGTTTCGCTGGTGGTGAATTGGTTGGCCACGGTGAAGTCAAGCCCGAGGGTGGCAGCGGATCTTATGAAGAGGGTCCAGTGTTTTGGGAAGTGTGCATCGCTGGCGCAGAGGTCGAAGTGGATATCAACACCGGAGTCGTCACAATTGTGCGCACTTCGAGTGTGGCTGATGTCGGCAGGGCGATCAACCCCGCCCAAGTCGAGCGACAAGATGAAGGTGCCACACTGCAAGGCATCGGTAACGCAATGTTTGAAGAAATGTTGTATTCGGCAGATGGAGATTTGCTTAATGACACACTTCTTGATTACCGAATTCCCACAATGCTCGATATGCCAGAGACGATGCAGTGCATCATTGTCGAAAACGGAGATGGACCAGGCCCATTTGGCTCTAAGGGTTGTGGAGAAGGAGCGCTTGCTGCCATCCCGGCAGCGATTGTCAATGCTCTTGGAGATATCGGTATCGATATGTACGAGTTGCCCCTTACCCCAGAGCGGGTATGGAAACGTATTCAACAAATTCAACAAACAAAATAACGAAAGGGTAGAACGATGAGTGCATTCAAGAAAGTTGCAGTTATTGGTACCGGCACAATGGGTCCAGGAATGGGTGCAGTGTTGGAGCGTGCAGGTTGTGAAACCCGTCTTTACGACGTGAGTCAGGCAGCTCTCGACAAAGCAGCCATCGTGCTCGATGTTGCACGTGGAGTTCTTGATCGTCTGTCGGCACCACAAGTTGCTGGTGGGAGTATTCGCTTTTGTAGCGATCTTGCAGACGCGGTGAAGGATGTTGATTTGGTGATCGAAGCAGTTCCAGAGAAATTGGAAATAAAGCATGAAGTGTTCAATCAGATCCTCAAGTTGGCACCAGCTGGTGCAGTTTTGTCTTCGAACACGTCGGGCATTCCGATCACGAAAATTGCCGCAGGTTGCGATTCGGGTGCTGACCGGATCATCGGTATGCACTGGTCGAACCCACCCCATCTCATTCCATTAATAGAAGTGATTCCAGGTGAGGAAACGAGTAAAGATGTCACAAAGCAGTTAATGGAATTCTCTGAATCATTTGGTTACAGCGCCGTACTCGAACGCGAAGTCCCAGGATTCGTGGAGAACCGCATTTTGTACGCGATCCTTCGCGAGTGTGTCGAGTTGGTTGAGCGCGGAATTATCAGCCATAGCGACATGGACACCTGTGTGAAGTGGGGTATTGGATACAAACTTGCGGTCATTGGGCCTCTAGAGCTCATTGACATGGCTGGTCTCGATATTTATCGCAGCGTCGCGTCATACCTGAACAAGGATCTGTCAACAGCTTCCGAGGTATCTCCAATGATTACGAAGATCGCTGATCAGGGTCGCCTTGGGATGAAGACAAAGGGCGGTATCTACGACTACACCGATGAGCAGATTGCTGCAAAGGGAGCAGCTCGAGCCGCAAAACTTATTGCCGTACGTAAGGTTCTGTCGGAGTAATCCATGCTTGTACCACCATTTGAGATGCATGTAGCGAAGTCAGTTGAGGACGCAATTTTGTTGCGCTCTGAATTTGGCGACGATGCAAGCTTCTACTGTGGTGGAACCGAACTCGTATTGGTTATGAAACTGGGTCTTACTGATCTCGCGCATCTCATTGACATCAAGCATGTTGATGAACTGCGCACAATTTCGATTGACGACTCAGGGATTCGAATCGGTGCGGCTGTTACCTACCGAGAAATTGAAAATAATCCGCTCTTGGCAGCTGACCGCCCCGAGTTTGTATCAATGATTAGCGGTATCGCTAATATTCGAGTGCGTTCTGTCGGAACGCTTGGCGGCAATCTTGCGTTTGCCGATCCGTCGTCGGATCCAGCGACGTATCTATTAGCAGTTGGCGGAGAGCTTGAAATTGGTTCGGCTGACGGTAAGCGTCGGATAGTTCCCATGGACGGATTTCATACTGGGCCCTATCAACCAAACATGCAAGACAATGAGATGATCGTCTCGGTTCGCTTGCCGCGCAATGTAACCGGTGGAGTGGTGGTGCACGAGCGAATGAAGCTAAAAGAGCGGCCAAATATCACGGTGGCAGTGTTTGCGTCTGCAGTGAAAGGGAAGGTAACGCAGGCACGTGTTGCAGTCGGATCGGTTGGACTTGTTCCTGTTCGATTTGATGAAGTCGATGCGACATTGGTTGGAATTGAGGCTTCCACACTTGATGAAAGACTTCTGCGTGCGGCAACCATAGCTCGTGACAGTATTTCATTGTTTGACGACGCAAATGGGTCTGTGGAATACAAGCGACACTTGGTGGATCACTTTGTTCAGAAAGTCGCCCGCAAAGCGATAGAAGCAGTTTTATAGAAATTAGGCATGTAGTGAA
This sequence comes from Ilumatobacteraceae bacterium, assembly GCA_016463545.1. GTDB lineage: Bacteria > Actinomycetota > Acidimicrobiia > Acidimicrobiales > Ilumatobacteraceae > UBA2093. The sequence goes on along the minus strand of JAEMRC010000051.1, from coordinate 4,569 downwards.
GGTGACGGGGGTTTATCAATGACACTGAAGGGGGAAGTGAAATGAACGATACAAAGGTGTACATACTTGACGGAGGTTCACTCGTCATTGACGGGTTCCACGTTTTTTGGAATAGGGGCCCCGCTGGAGACGTGCGGTTTCCGTGCTACAGCGTGCTCATCGATCACCCAGAGGGCAAGTTCATTTTTGATACTGGTTTTGACAAAGAGCACGTCGAAAAAGTGCTTCCGTTTGAAAAACCTCTGCAGACAGACGCGCAGACGTTACCTGGGTCACTCCATGCAGTTGGCCTCACTCCAGGAGACATCACGCATGTAATCAATTCGCATTATCACTTTGACCACTGCGGAGGCAACAAGCACTTACACAACGCAACAACTATTTGTCACAAGGCAGAACTTGAGGGTTATCACAAGCCTCAACCGTTTGAACATCTCGGCTATTCCGATAAGTCATTCGATCTGGCGACCGATATTTACACACCGCGATACGAAACTGTTGAAGGTGATGTGGAAATTGCGAAAGGCGTGCACTTGATGGAGACACCGGGTCATACCAAGGGTCACTACAGCTTGCTTGTCGAACTCAAAGGCCGACGCCCCATGTTGTTTACTGCGGACGCTTGTTACAGCAAAAAGAACATGGACATGAACTGCATCTCAAGCTTTCATCTCGACCCAGTGGCAAGTCTCGAGTCAATGAGTCGCTTGACATCGTTGGCTCAAGAACACGAAGCTGAAATGTTCTTCTCGCACGACCCGGACTCGTATGGAAGTTACTTGCAGGCGCCCGGCTACTACTCATGAGCGCGGAACCACTGTTTACGCTTACTGCTGGTCCAGTTCAGCCAAGTGCAGAGACTATTCGCGCACTTGCAACACCCGTCTACGACCAGTTTGATCCGTATTTTCTGGAGGTCTATGAATCGACAGTCGAAAACCTGCGCATTGCGATGGGTGTTTCGACTGCGCCGGTGATCTTGCACGGAGAGGCTGTACTGGGATTAGAAGCTGCAGCTGCATCCTTGATCGCGCGCGATGATGTGGTGCTCAATCTTGCATCGGGCGTTTATGGAAAAGGCTATGGCTACTGGGCGGCGCGGTATTGCAAGGAGCTTCTTGAAATCGAAGTTCCGTACAACCAAGTAATCAATCCAAATGACGTTGAACAGATGTTCAGGAAGCGCCCCGACATCGCCATCGTCGCGGTTGTTCATTCCGAGACGCCTTCCGGAACGTTGAACCCGGTCAGGGAAATCGCTGCGGTTTGCGCGCGTTATGGAGCACTCCTGATTGTCGACGCGGTGTCATCGTTCGGCGCCACAGAAGTTGACTTTGAGGGTTGGCCAGCCGACCTCGTTGTGGTTGGTCCGCAAAAAGCGTTGGGTGGTCCTCCTGGGTTGTCGTTGCTCTATGTCAGCGATCGTGCATGGAAAAAGATTGAAGATAATCCTGATGCACCAGTTGCATCAATGCTCAGCATTAGTGACTGGCGCAACGCCCACTTGGCCTCCGTCAAATTTCCTTTTACGCCATCGATCACCGAAATTTATGCGCTCAACTCGACCGTCGCACAGTACTTGCGCGAAGGACCCAAAGCAGCGTGGGCACGGCATACACGTGTAGCAAACGCCGTGCAAGCTGGGTTGCTGGGAATGGGGCTGGAGTTGTGGCCAGATAACCGCGAGCATTGTTCTCCAGCGTTAACTGCTTTCAAACTTCCGGCTGGATGCACGGGTGCTGCGGTGCGTGCGCATGCTCGTGAACATTACGGTGTCATGATTTCGGGTGGATACGGCGAACTCACCGACTCCTTGCTTCGTATCGGACACATGGGACCAACTGCCTATCCCGTGTTCGCAGCAGTGGGCATCAGCGCAGTCGGACAATCAATGAGAGACCTCGGGGTCAATGTTGACGTTGGGGCCGGCGTGTCGGCGGCGATGTCGGCCGTATCAACTTTTACGAAATAAATATTTATCACTTGATGAAATGGAGAAAATAATGAAACCATTAGAGAATCGAATTGCAATAGTTACGGGTGCAGCACAGGGGATTGGTGCAGCAATCGCTCGCAAGCTTGCCACGGACGGTGCAACGGTAGCCGTGGCCGACGTGAATATCGCTGCGGCAACAAAAGTTGCTGCGGAATGTGGCGGCGAGTCATTCGCATTTGCCACCGACGTAGCCGAAGAAAATCAGGTCGCTGCCCTGCATGCCGAAGTGCGCAAGCGTTTTGGACG
>JAEMRC010000051.1:0-2317 GCA_016463545.1 Ilumatobacteraceae bacterium | reverse complement strand
TGCCGCAATCGTGCCCTTTACAGCATGGGACGATACTGACTTTGCGGAATGGCGTCGTATTCATCGTGTCAATCTCGACGGAGCATTCTTGATGTCTAAGGCATCTTCCGAAATGATGCGTGAACGTCAATTCGGTCGCATTATCAATATCTGCTCCAACACCATCTTCGCTGGAACTCCAAACATGGCGGCGTATGTCGCGTCCAAAGGTGGAATTCTTGGGTTCACTCGGGCATTGGCAACAGAGGTCGGACAATTCAATATCACAGTCAATGCGGTTACTCCAGGGCTAACAGCCACAGAAGGAGTCAAAGCAAGCCCGCACAACAATGCGTTTGACTTTGTGGAATCACTTCAGGCACTAAAGGGTCATGGGACCCCAGAAGACATCGCGCCAGCGGTTGCATTTCTGGCGTCAGACGGAGCCCGTTGGATCACCGGTCAAACCATCAATGTTGATGGTGGACACATGCGTCACTAGCGAGATAGCAGATGCGCGTGAGGGCGTTTTGCCTCCTGGTCATGTCCGCACTCATTTTTGGACTAATGAGCTGTGGTTCGTCCGCGCCTCGCGCATGGTCTCATGAGCAAGAGGCAATGAGGGTGTTGGCGGCTGCACAAAGTGCTGACATTGGCAAATTGCGTTCATTGGCGGGCGATCATGTCATCGTTGACGTCTCGCGGCAGTCAATGACATTGGACGAATTCTTGTCTACTAAGAGTTCTCAGCGACCACTCGACAAAATAATTGCGGCCATGAGTTTTGAGCCTGGCTTGCGACTCTCGCCACTTGGCAATGGAGCGGTTCAGCGTTTGTGGGTGTATCCAGGTTTTGCTATCACCTCGCCAACATGCTGGTCGGACGAAGACAAGCAGTCTGCTCTGGATCAGTCGTTAATGAGTGTCGCACAGTTGGATCAATTTGAAAGCGACGATGCATACCGTGGGTTTAGTGTTGGATTTACAGAAGACGGTGAGTGGGCGTTCTTTTTGGACACCCGAGTCTCGCGTACCCCACCAAATACAGAAGTTGCCGAGGAACTTCGGTGTAAGTAATTAATGGCGTGTATGTCCAGCATCGGTAACGACAGTAGAGCCCGTCACCCAATGTGATTCCTCAGATGCAAGAAACAAAATGCTTGGCACGTGGTACTGCGGCTTGGCTCGACCTTTTAGAGCCTGCATTCCTTCAACCAAGTCGAATGCTTCGTGGTGTGGAGTCTCCCAATTGGCATCGGTGTCTGTAAGTCCTGGGCAGATGTTGTTGACAGTAATACCGTATTTTCCGAGTTCGGTAGCTAGCGCGCGTGTAAACGCGTACACGCCACCTTTGGCTGCAACGTAGTGCGTGAGGTTGGGCGTACCGAGCATGACGGTATTCGATGAGATGTTCACAATTCTCCCGTAGCTGTTCTTGCGCATCATGGTTGAAGACTCTTTGCACATCAGGAACACGCCGTCGAGGTCGACGCTTAAAATTTTGCGCCAGTCAGCAAAAGTGATGTCTTCCCATTTTTGGTAGGGGACAAGCGATGCATTATTGATCACGATGTCGAGCTTGCCGCAACGCTCCGCCACAGAGTGATGCAATGCAGCAACAGAAGATGGATCGCTGATGTCGGTGCGGACGCTAAAACATGATCCACCGATGTCCACGGCCGTGGCATCGCCTCGTTCTGCATTGATATCGGCAATGACGACGGTGCCGCCTTCAGCACTCATTTGGCGAGCCACCGCCTCGCCGATACCTCTACCAGCACCGGTAATGATGGCAACTCTGTCCATAAACCTCATTCGATTTATCTCCACCCAAGCCCCCAATGTGATTCGATTCTTGGACCGATCTTAGTCATCTACTGTTGACAGTAGGCAGTTGACAGGAGACAGCCTGCCCCCTATAGTGACGATTGGGGACTGGTCAAAAGCCAGTCAAAACAACTACAAAAGGGGAGAAAGCATGAAGTCTCAGTCAAAGAAATGGATTCGAAGGGCCCAGTTCGCTGGCGCCTTGACAGTAATGGGTTCGTTCGCAGTGGCCTGTGGGTCATCGAGTGAAACCGCAGACACAACGGCACCAGTAGAAACGGCTGCGCCAGTTGTCGAAGCAATCGTCAAGACCATTGCAATCTTGGCACCAGAAGCAGGCAACGACTTCGGTTGGAACCAGCAGGGTGTTGACAGTGCAAAGGCTGCAGCTGCAGAACTCGGCATTGAAATCATCGTTGCCGACAGCCTCGGCTACGGAGACATCACGCCAAACTTGCGTGAACTTGCAGACCAGGCCGACTTCATCATCGCTCACGCCAGCGGTTACAAC
>JAEMRC010000050.1 GCA_016463545.1 Ilumatobacteraceae bacterium | reverse complement strand
AGTTGTCCCGGTTGTGGCTGCTGGAGTTATCGGCGTTGTTGGGGAAGTCTCGACAATATATTCAGGATTTTTTGTCAACTTGATGAAAGCATCTTGGTCAGTTGTTGGAAGGCCAGGGTTACTACTCGCCATCACTGGCTTTGTCAAAAACCAACGCTTCTTTGACGATTTGTTTTTACCGCAGACAGAAAAGATGCCATTTTGTTTCCGTGTGATTCCTAATTTTGCACAGATCCATTTCTTTTCCTTAAATATTGGATACCAAATGTTTTTTGGTTTCAGAGCAGCACAGACAACTGATTGTTTGGACACCTTGGTGACTTGACCAGGCTTGGTGCAAGATTTTGCCGCAACAAGAGCAGCATTGCGTGTTGTTGATGACGTGTCTCCAGATGAAACGAGTACTCCAACTCCCACAAGCAGAGCAACAGCCACGATGCCGGCGATGATTTTGTTAGACAAGAGCTGATTCATGGGGACTCCCCGTATCTGAAGGACACTTCACCCTAGGGCATATCGGAGGGGATTACTGCTCGGGGTCGCTGAGTAGGGCCTGCGGGGCGGAATGCACATAAAAGCTTTATTGTCTTGGAAAACCCATACAGGGGTGGGTAACGCCTGATTGACGACCTAGTGCTGCGGGAGCCAAAGAGTTATCCCGCAGTTAGCCTGTCACAACTATGAAAGAGCCGTTCGACATCAACGGTCCCCTGCGCATCGCATATCTCACGTATCGGGGCAAGCCCCACGTGGGCGGACAGGGCGTGTACACCCGTCATCTCACTAAAGCGCTCGTTGACCTTGGTCACAGCGTTGAAGTCTTTGGCGGTCAGCCGTATCCAGTTCTAGACCCTCGAGTACCACTACATAAGTTGCCGAGCCTAGATATTTTCAATGATCAATACCCCGGTCGTGTGCCGGCATATTGGGAACTCAAAAATTGGCCAGACGTGTTAGAGACTCTGCAATACATGGCCGGAACTTTTAGCGAGCCACTTGCATTTAGTAAACGCGCAAAACGAGCGTTGGCTCTGCGCCTCGATGATTTCGATCTTGTGCATGACAACCAGTGTTTGGGTTATGACATTTTAAAAATTGAAAAAATGATTCCGACAATCGTTACTTTGCATCACCCCATCACCAAGGATCGCGAACTTGAGATGAACCATGCACCAAATTGGCGCAAGCGTCGTTCGATTGGGCGTTGGTACAACTTTGTCAAGATGCAAGGAAAAGTTGCGAGCAAATTGCCACGCATTGTGGTGGTGAGCGAAAACAGCATTGCTGACATCAACACCGACATGGGCGTGTCATTAGATCGCATGCGCTTGGTGCCAGTAGGTGTCGATCCCGATCTCTTTAAGCCACTCGCGCATATTCAGCGCGAGCCTGGTCGTCTCATCACGACTGCATCTGCAGACGTTGCGCTCAAAGGACTGTCCTACTTGTTAGAGGCACTTGCAAAGTTGCGCACAGAGCGAGATGTTCGACTCACCATTATTGGCAAGGCTCGACAAGGTGCAAGTGCTGATCTAATTACAGCACTTGGACTGAGTGACTGCATTGACTTTGTGTCTGGAGTTACCGACGAACGCATTGTCGAGTTGTATGCACAAGCAGAACTTGCTGTCGTGCCGAGTCTGTATGAGGGTTTTAGTTTGCCCGCTATCGAAGCGATGGCAACTGGTACATGTCTTGTCGCAACAGATGGTGGTGCACTGCCTGAAGTTACTGGAGCCGACAACGACACGGTTCTTGGATGCAAAGCCGGTGATGCAGACGGACTTGCTGCGGCAATCCGGCGCGGGCTCGATGATGCCGAATTACGACAACGCATCGGTGCTGCCGGACGACAACGCGTAACAGAACGCTGGAGCTGGAAACATTGTGCCGCTCTGACGGTTGATCAATACCGCGAGGTTCTTGCGATGCCACATAATCAACGCAAAATTGCAGCACGAGCGCAGAAACAGGGTGGCTAAATGTTGACACTTCGTTTCGATCGTTTAGGACTGCAGCCAGGTGACATGTTTTTAGATGCTGGGGCTGGGTTTGGCCGTCACGCGTACGAAGCCGCCCGTCAAGGTGCAACCGTGTTTGCGCTTGATTACGCCCAAGACGAAGTCATGACAACTCGCGCCACATTTGCCGCTATGTCTGCTGCTCATGAAATCAGCGAAAAACAATTCGGTGGCGCACTTCGTGGTGATGCAACAAAACTTCCGTTCGCTGATAACACCTTTGATTGTGTGGTCACTTCAGAAGTACTCGAACACATCCAGGACGATGTCACTGCAATCTCAGAACTTGTTCGTGTTCTCAAACCAGGTGGCTCGCTCGGTGTGACTGTCCCGACATGGTGGCCTGAAAAAGTTAACTGGATGTTGTCAGAGCAGTATCACGCTCCAATTAGCAAGGGCGGACATGTGCGAATTTATAGCGCTACAGAGCTCAAAGCGAAGTTGCGCTCTGCTGGACTCACCGTGCGCGGTAGTCATCATGCACACGCTTTGCATTCACCATACTGGTGGCTACGTTGCGCAGTTGGCCCTGCAAATGATGCAAACAGGGCTGTTGCAACATATAAACGGTTTCTGGAATGGGACATTATTAAAGCCCCGAAGTCGACGCGCCTTGCAGATCGACTTCTGAATCCATTGCTTGGCAAGAGTTACGTTGTCTATTCCACTAAAAAAATTAACGACAAGGTTGGAGCAACATCGTGATTAATCAACAACCTATGCCCCACTTGTCCGGTATTTTGAGCACAGCCGATCTTTCGCGCACTGCAGATTCCATCCAGAACCTGCAACTCAAAAACGGAATGATCCCGTGGTATCCCAATGGTCACTGCGATCCATGGAACCATGTCGAAACTGCAATGGCTCTCGATGTGATGGGGCGACATGATGCTGCCGCGCTCGCCTATGACTGGCTCGCAAACATTCAGCGTCCAGACGGAAGCTGGCACAACTATTACACCACTGACGGAAGTATTGAAGACCCCAAACTAGACAGCAATGTCACTGCATATGTGGCTGCGGGTGTCTGGCACCACTTGTTGTGCACACAAGATAGAGCACGCGTTGCGACATGGTGGCCGATGGTGCGCGATGCACTCAACTTTGTAATGTCGCTTAAGCGCTTTAACGGAACAATCCTTTGGGCACGCGAAGTAGACAGCAAGCCCTGGGACTATGCACTGCTCACGGGCTGTTCAAGTATTCGTCATGCTCTGCGGTGCGGAGTAGCGCTTGGGGACTCACTAGGTGAACCACAACCGGAGTGGATGGCAACCGCTGACATGATCGACGATGTCATCGCTCATGACATGAGTGCCTTTGAGCCAAAAGAGCGTTGGGCCATGGACTGGTACTACCCAGTTCTGACCGGATCACTGACAGGTGCTGCTGCAAAGGCACGACTGGCCCAAGGGTGGGACAAGTTTGTTCTTGACGATCGTGGCGTGCGATGTGTTCATGACGAGCAGTGGGTCACCGCCGCCGAAACTGCAGAGTGCGCGATTGCTCATTGCGCGGCGGGCGATCGCGAGACTGCAAAAGAATTGTTGTTATGGACAATGCCACATCGTCGAGATGATGGCGCTTATTGGACCGGGATTGTGTATCCAGCACTACCCGAGAAAACTATTGTGCATTTTCCGGCGGATGAATACAGTGCCTACACAGCAGCGGCCATTATTTTGGCAGCAGATGCGATCAGTCACGGATCACGTGCATCACGAGTGTTTACGTCTTCTGTAGCACGCGCAACGAACCCGTTGCACTGACCTCAACAAATAGCCCGCTCTCGATGGCTGGTAGATAAATGTTTTCAAATGGAGGTCTTCCGCCGTCTGCTGGATTCTCAAACACATCGTGGATTGCCAGTATTCCGCCGCGCAGAACACGCGGCGTCCAACCCAGATAGTCGCGGGTCGCGGGTTCAGTGCCGTGCCCTCCGTCAATGAACAAAAACGCCAACGGCGTCGACCAGTGCTGAGCAATTGTTGCCGAGTCACCCACCATCGTGACAACTACATCAGATAAACCAGCATCCAAAATCGTGCTGCGAAAAAATGGCAGAGTATCCATGCGGCCAGTTCTGCTATCAACCAACGATGTGTCGTGCCATTCCCACCCTGGTTGGTTTTCTTCACTTCCGAAATGATGATCTACTGCAAATAAAGTTCGCTGGGTGTGACGCGCAGCAGCACCGAGCCAAATCGTTGAGCGCCCACAATACGAACCAACTTCAACAAATGGCGCATCGGCGACATTGTGGGCGGCGCGTACGGCAGCCTCGTAGAGTGCATCACCTTCTTCTTGTGGCATGAATCCGTTCGCCGCCAACGCATGACGTCGAAGAACAGGATCAATCACCAAGTATCCCAGTGAATAATGCTTTCTGCTGGTGGGCGCGCAGCAGGGCGGAACTCAGTTCCCTTTGTATAAGCAAGTGGGGACAAACTGAATTGCTGCACAGTGTCAAAAGGTATTCCTAAAATATCGGCGGCTTGTTGCTCCATAAACAGATGCACTGTTGTCCATGCTGTGCCCAAACCGCGAGCACGTGCGGCCAACATGAAACTCCACATTGCCGGAACGATGTTGGCTGCGAGTGATGCAGCCACCATTCCTGGAAGATTGTCGGTGCGTGCTCCGGTGTTGCATGCAAGAACCAAGACAGGGGCATCGCCCATGTGTTCTCCTAAGAAATCCGCAGAGTCTGCAGACCGTTGTTGCTGGGCGTTTCCTGTCGCGTCTCCCTTGTCAATCGAGCGAATGTAAGTGCCATCCATTTGGGAGTAAATCGCGTAACAATCTCGATAAAGATCGCCAAGTGCTTTGCGCTTCTGGGCATCTCGTATGATGACAAATTGCATCGACATGCTGTTCGAGCCAGACGGCGACTGCATTGCGATATCGACGCATTCACGAATGAGATGTTCTTCAACGGGGCGAGAAAAATCAAGCCTTTTGCGCACCGCACGGGTGGTGGTGAGCAACTGATCTGGGTTAAGTGGTAGAAGTGTCATGCGACGACCCTACTATGGGTGAATGCCTAGCGCCCTTGACGATCTCGTTACCTTGCTCGACCTTGAGCCCATTGAAGTCAATATTTTTCGTGGTGTGTCCCCACAGGAAAATAGACAGCGAGTATTTGGTGGCCAGGTCGCAGGACAATCTCTGGTCGCGGCTGCCCGCACAGTAGATGACCCAGCCCGTCATGTGCACTCGCTGCATTCGTACTTTTTGCGCCCAGGCGACCCCAACGCACCAATCCTCTACCAGGTCGACCGACTGCGAGATGGCCGAAGTTTTACAACTCGTGGAGTCGTAGCAATACAGCACGGCGAAGTTATTTTTAACCTGCAAGCAAGCTTTCATGCATTTGAGCCAGGACTAGAGCATCAGATTCCGATGCCTCTTAATGTGCCTGACCCAGAGTCACTTCCAGATTTTAGAGAACGCATGGCCCCGCATAAACATCTCATCGGTGATTGGTATGACGCCCCCCGACCTATTGATCTTCGTTACGTCAGCGGAGACCCTTTCAGCAGATCCGGAACAGCATCGCCCGGTCAGCAGGTGTGGTTACGCGCGGACGGCAAATTGTCAGACGACCCCGTGTTGCATGCCTGTATTGCCACGTATGCCAGCGACATGACGTTGCTTGACACCACACTTTTGCCACACGGACTCGGCTGGAACGACGAAGGCGTTCAGATGGCGAGCCTCGATCACGCAATGTGGTTTCACCGTCCATTTCGTGCAGACGATTGGCTGTTGTATGACCAGTCATCAATTAGCACATCAAATTCACGCGGCTTAGCAGGCGGATCGATTTTCACTAGCGATGGCCAGCTCGCAGTCACCGTGGTACAAGAAGGACTCACGCGGCTTCGTCGCTCATGAAATTTTTTTCATCGCTTCTTCTTACGCTAGTTGCATTCCCTGCAGCAAGTAATTCACAAGTTCAAGCCACGGTAGTACTGACTGTTGCTACACCCCTTGCAATAGTCGAGCGTCGCGTCGATGAGAACGCCGCATATATTGTGTCTCGCCCTGGACGCATTCTTCGATGGGAATACAACACTAAAAAAGTGTCCACCGTTCTCAATATTTCGTCACTCACGACAAACGGAAGCGAACGTGGGTTACTTGGCCTTGCTTTTCGCGGAGATTTTGCGTACATCAACTACACCAATACGAATGGAAACACCGTTATTGCAGAGTATGCGGTCAACAAGTCAGGAATATTCCGTGCTTCTTCGCGTCGCGAATTGATCACCATTCAGCAGCCCTACGCCAACCACAATGGTGGCCACATCGTTACTGGCCCAGACAATATGTTGTACATCGGCATGGGAGATGGTGGCTCTGGCGGGGATCCCGAACGCCATGCACTTAATACTTCATCACTGTTGGGCAAAATGCTGCGTATCGATCCAACCCGAACAAGTTCGAAACCATACACAATCCCGGCTGACAATCCGTTCGTGGGCGTTAAAGGTGCGCGTCCAGAGATCTGGTCGATTGGTCTGCGTAATCCGTGGCGATTCTCATTTGACGATGACAAAAATCTCTGGGTTGCAGATGTTGGACAAAATAAATGGGAAGAGATCAACCTTGCCCAAGCAAAAAATGCACTTTCGGGTGGCCGAGGGAGCAATTTTGGCTGGAGCGCCTATGAGGGCAAGCACCGTTTCAATTCAGACCAGACTGCCCCAGCGTCTGTAATGCCCATCTATGAATATGCGCATGGTTCTGATGGCTGTTCTGTGAGCGGTGGCGTCAGAGTGAGCAAGACGCACCCGATAGTGGCGCTGCGCGACAAGTATCTTTTCAGTGATTTTTGCTCCGGAGTGCTGAAGGGGCTTCAACTTCAAGGAACCAAACTCATTCGCTCAAGTGACCTGGTAAAAAAACTTGGCAGTGTTGTTGCAGTGCAACAAACCTCACGCGGAATCTATGTCCTCACGTTCGATGGCAAAATCTATTCAATTACCGCCGGGAACCCATAAACATTCCGCGTAGTGACTGATAGTTCTCAATGCAATGCCCAGCGCCGAGCACAACGGCCTCAAGTGGCTGTGACGACATCAGAACTGGAACCGATGTTTCGCGAGAAATTCGATCAGCAAGTCCGCGCAGCATTCCGCCACCGCCAACAAGATAGATTCCGCGACTAATAAAGTCCTGCGCAAGTTCTGGTGGAGCCTTTGACAGACATCGCTTGACAGACAAGACGATCGCAGCAACTGGTTCTTCAATAGCGAATCGTACTTCTTCTGCTGTTAATCGCACCGTCTTTGGTAATCCAGATACCAAGTCGCGACCGCGAATATCAGCACTCTGATCTTGCGCTGATGGTTCTGCTGAGCCAATATGAATTTTTATTTCTTCGGCAGTGCGTTCACCAATCGCAACACCGTGTTCGCGTCGCACGTAGCTTTGGATTGTTGCATCAATATCAAAACTTCCGACACGCACTGCTTCGAGTGCAACGACGCCACCCAAACTGATCACTGCGGTCTCACTCGTGCCACCACCAATATCGATAATCATGTTGCCAACGGGTTCGTCAATAGGCAAGTTGGCACCAATTGCGGCGGCCATTGGTTGCTCGATCAATTGTGCATCAGACGCCCCTGCTCTGCGGGTTGCGTCGGTGACTGCTCGTCTTTCTACTTCGGTAATCGCAGACGGAACACAAATCACCACTTTGGGTCGTGTAAATCGCGACACACCAACACGCTGCAGCAACAAGCGAATCATTCGTTCAGTGATATCAAAGTCGGTGATTGCCCCACCGCGCAACGGTCTCACGGCCACGATGTAGCTAGGTGTTCGACCGATCATGTCCCAGGCTTCGTGGCCAGTAGCCAACACTTCGCCTGATTTGCGGTTGACCGCTATCACGGAAGGCTCATTGAGCACGATTCCGCGGCCTTTCATATATACGAGAGTATTTGCTGTTCCGAGGTCGATTGCGAGGTCACGTGCCATTATCTGTACTGCCCTCTATTTGAATCATTGTCATTACGCACTATTGAATCACGCCGCGCCTGGGGAGAGAGTGCATCAATGTGACGATGAAAAGCCGAGATGCCGTCGTCAATGCGAGTCTTACGAAAATCTAAAAATATCAATACAAGCAGAACGACGCCACATATGGCTGCACACAGACTAAATATCATCGGCAAGATCCCCAATGCAATCATCGGTTCGTACTATCTATCGCAGCAGTTGCTGGCGCACTAGTTGCAGGGTGCTGAGATTTCACATTCTCGGGAGCAACAACATCGTGTGCACCTGTCCCCCAATCAGAACCACCTATCCAGTGTTCCTTTTTCCAGATCGGAGCAGATTCTTTGAGCGCATCAATTGCAAAACGAGCCGCCTCGAAGGCCATGTCGCGATGAGGGGCTGACACAACGGTCAGCACTGACGATTCACCGAGTGACAATGTTCCAAGACGATGCAACAACGCAACTCGTCCGACCGCTGACCACCGTTTGCGCAATTCTGTCACGATGTCATCAAATTTTTTGACGACTTCTGCTTCAAAAGCTTCGTATGTGAGCGCAGTCACATCGTCGCGTCCATCGGCATGATCTCGAACGATTCCGGAAAACACGACAACCGCTCCGCACTGCGGCAAGATGGCCCACTCATAGGCCTCTAGGATTGGCAGAGGTTCACTGCTGATAGCACACCAATTATTGTCAATACTGGTCGCCCGCACAGGTACATCGTAGTGTCCCAATGCCGAAGAGACTTGATTGCCGACGAGACTTGGTGGCAATTTGGAACTATTGTTGACCTTCTATGGAAAGCAGTGACAACGACAAAGATGCTTGCGTTGCACCTCCGCCGCTGAACAGCCGCACATGGCGCCATCCCACCGAAATCGCTGATGCACAAAGACAAGTCGAACAATGCCTAGCCAATATTATTGCGCCGCGACCGATGTCTCAAGAGGCGCCATAACAACGTCACAACGCTGACAATCACCATCACGCTGGCGATGAGGCCAATCTCTTGGCGTCGTTTGGCACTCAGCCCGTCAAAAAAAGAGCCTTCTGTTCCTTCAACGTAGGCCTCTTCATTTGTGACTTGCGGAATCCAGCCGAGTTGCTTGAGACGATCATTAGACACCACCCACGAAAAACGCGAGTACGACCGTAAGCCAGGCGGAATTGGTCCGCGCTCGGCGCGCCACCGCATCGCGTCAACCCACTCAACAGCAAAACGCGGTAGACGCAACTGCAACGGCCGTGCCGCTAACTTTCGCAAACGCTCTCCGCTAATCGCACCGTCTGGCGACACATTGAAGACACCGTCCGGACACTTCTTGCAGCAGATCTCAATCGCAGTATCTAAATCAGAAGAGTTCAAAAATTGTGCGGCGGGCAGACTCAATGACATCTCACTTCCGGCTGCTTGAGCAAGGGCTGCGACTAACGAACTCGTTGATCCGCGAGTGACTACCGGAACTGGTCGCAGAATCGTTGAAGAGCGACCACTTACAGCGCTGCGCCAATCTTCGACGAGGGCTTCAGCAACTGCGAATGCGCACACCAGCGAAAATTCAGGGTCAGGTCGAAGCGGTGCGTCTTCAGTGAGTGGCACTGCGTTGTTCTCCCATGCTCCGTACACCATTGCTGACGACACGAACACAAGATGCGTGACTTGACGAGTACTCGCGTCGTCTAAAAATATGCGTGTTTGTTTGATAAGCATTGCCCCGTCATCACGCAACGACGCAAGCGACTGTGCATTCAGCACGGTGGTGCAAGGAACCGTTGTTTGTGCTGATTGGGTCATGCAGAGGAGGCTAACTGCGCATAACCTTGTCACATGGCCTCAGATGATTTGCCCGAACCTCCAGACACGCCAAATCCCTTTGCCGGAATGCCTTTCTTTGCCGACATGGCCAAGGCAATGTCTAGTCAGGGGCCGCTTAATTGGGATATGGCGAAGCAGTTTGCCGTACTCGGAGCGGTTGGCGACTCACCTGACGACACCCCTGATCCCCAGGTGCGGTTCGCATTTGCCGAATTAGCCACTATTGCCGACATGCATGTGCGTGATGTGACAACGCTTTCGACAGACCCACACAACACACGCACAGAATTACATCCCACGACGCGCGCATTGTGGGCGCACCGCACATTGCAGGACTTTCGTCCGTTGTTTACAGACCTTGCCAATGCTCTGTCACAGCGGCCAACATCTGACGTCAGCCAAGATCCGATGTCGTCGATGCTGTCTGGTCTTGGCGCAATGATGTCACCAGCACTTCTTGGAATGTCAATCGGCTCAATGATTGGCGCAATGGCACAGCGAGCATTTGGACAGTACGACCTGCCACTACCTCGGCCTGACACTAGCCAACTGATGCTTCTGCCTTCATCTATTGAAAAATTTGCCGTTGACTGGAGTCTCAATACCGACGATGTTCGCATGTGGGTATTGATCCATGAACTTACATCTCATGCTGTTTTGTCAACGACCGCCGTTGACCAAGGAGTCACGGCACTTGTGAGACAACATGTGGCTGCATTTCGCCCAGATGCGAATGCAATTTTTGACAAACTTTCAGATCTCGACATCAGTGATCCAAGTGCCATGCAAAATCTGCAAAGTGTCTTTGCAGACCCAACAGTACTCATGGGCGCAGTTCGCACACCAGAACAAGAACGTATCGCTCCACTTCTTGATGCGCACGCGTCGGCGGTGATCTCATATATAGACCATGTCGTTGATGTCGTCACCGAACGTATTCTTGGTGGCAGCAAACAGATTGCAGAAGCAGCGCGGCGGCGGCGTCTTGAGACCGGGCCAGACGCTGTGTTCGTTGAGCATCTCTTGGGTTTAAAACTCTCACATCAACAACTGCAGAGCGGACGAGCATTCATCGATGGAGTGATGCAGCGCGGCGGAGAAGACGCCTTGCTCATGCTCACGGCTAACGCAGCAAACTTGCCGACGCCTAACGAGTTGGAGGCTCCGGGCTTGTGGATCGCGCGTCTGGAGCTGCAGTAGACCTTCGTGTCGCGCGCGGCACTTGTTTGACAAACACGACACAACCAGCGATTCCAGCAATTGCTACAACAAAGAAACCAATTTTTCCGGATGGAGTGAAAATAACCGGAAGCAGCCCGGCCAAGACCCACGCCATCTGATTTTGAGTTTCAAATTGTGCAAAAGCACGACCCCGGTTTGCGTCAGGGGCATCTCGCTGCACAATCGACTCAAATGCCAGCCGACCAATTGCAGCAGCGCCATTGACAATTCCGGTGAGCGCAATACCGGCAAGTATGCGTCCGGAGAAGCCCGCAACTAGACCCATGAGCGCAAGTGCAATCATTGTTGTTAATAGCATTCTTTCGACAGACATCTTGCGCCGTAATTCAGGGGCAATTGTGTTTGCCCCCAAAGTACAAAGTGCTCCAAATCCAACTGCTATGCCAAACCATGCTGTACCCGCAGTTTCGCCACGCAACCAAAACGCAAGATGAAAGAACATGAATCCAGCACTGCCACGCAGAATTCTCATCATGTTTGCTGCACGAACAACTTGTTGCGAATGTAACTCACGTACCTCAAGGCGTTCGGCACGGGAATCAGCGATCACAACATCTTTGGGCAACTGAAACGCAAAGACAGATGCGGTCACAAATACAACTGCACCAAAACACAGTGTCGCAGGAGTGCTAAAAATCTGTACGAAGCCAGCCGGAAAAACCACAATGAAGCCAACAATTCCGGCGATTTGTCCGAGTTTGCTATTTGCTTCAACGAGTCCTTCGTCCCCGACAATTGTCGTTGGCACCAATGCCGACTTTGCAATGCTGTAGGTCTTGGACAATACGAGAGCCGCAAACGCAAGCGGAAACAGTGCGAGAGAATCGACATTAAACATCATGACCACCATCACTACTGCTCGCAATAACGACACGAGCACCATCACTAGGCGCTGACCACCAGGCATGCGGTCTATCGCTGGACCAACAAGTGGCGCCACTACTGCAAAGGGCGCCATGCTGATAGCCAGAAACAAAATGACTTTGGTCCGCGCAGCATCTGGACTGATTGATAAAAACAACGAGTCAGCGAGTGCAACCGCCATGATGGTCTCGCCTGCAGTCATCAGAGCATGCACGCGCTTGAGGCGAACAAGTGGGGCGATTGGGGCGAGTCCGCCTGGCCGCCGACCGAGTTTGTCTGGCAGCGATGGATCGACCGTGTTCACACGGAAATACTAAACCGCGCGGGGCTTGTCGTACTTATATCCAAGACCACGAATCGTCAAAATACACGCTGGTTCGCTGGGCTGAATCTCAATCTTGGAGCGCAACCTCTTGATATGCACATCTAGGGTTTTGGTGTCTCCGACATAATCACTTCCCCAGACTCTGTCGATCAGGGTGTCACGAGTAAGAACGCGACCTGCGTTGGCCAACAAAATATGTAGCAGTTCAAATTCTTTGAGAGGCAACCGCATGGTCTCACCACGCACCACGACCTCGTGCTGTTCTGGATCGAGGCCGATATCGCCAACTTGAAGAATCGAAGAACTGAGTTCACCACCTCGCTCAGCCGGCACGCGACGCATAACGGCTCGCATGCGTGCAGTGAGTTCACGCAGGCGATACGGCTTTGTCACATAATCGTCTGCTCCAACTTCTAGACCAACCACGGTGTCTATCTCGGCGCCTTTTGCGGTGACCATAATGATTGGAGTAACAGTTTTCTTGCGAAGTTCACGGCAGACATCGATTCCGGACATCTTGGGCAACATCACATCTAGCAGCACTAAATCTGGCTTAACAAGATCGAACATTTCTAAGGCCTGCAGACCGTCTCGAGCAATCTCCACACGAAAGCCTTCGCGTTTAAGGCCGACGAGCAAAGCCTCAATAAATGATTCTTCGTCTTCGACGACAAGAACGGTTGGCATACTCATGTTTACCCTCTCGCCATGGGTAAGCGCAGTGAAAACGTTGACCCTTCACCTGGAGTTGACACTACGTTCACCTCACCGCCATGATTTGCTGCCACATGCCAAACAATTGCCAATCCAAGACCTGTTCCTCCGGTCTGTCGGCTGCGGGCTTCATCAACTCGATAAAAACGTTCAAAGACACGATCAAGGTGTTCGGGCTCGATGCCAATTCCGCGGTCAGCAACCGAAATGGTGACATACCCACTTTCGTGAGTAACGGCAACATTAACTTGCGCACCCGCATTGCTATATTTCACTGCATTTTCACACAGGTTTGTAATTGCCGAAACCAGTTGACGAGCGTCGCCATGACAGACGATA
>JAEMRC010000146.1:2176-3381 GCA_016463545.1 Ilumatobacteraceae bacterium | reverse complement strand
TCGACTCCGCTCAGGACGAGCGAGATGCTTGTGATTGACAGAATCTCAACTTCGCTTAAGTCCACAAGGTTGCTGCCCATGTCGTCGTCAAAAACCACGATCAATGGTCCGTTCGCAGCGACAACTGCGTTAATAGTTCCGTATCGCACAATAGGGAAACCGTCGTCACACGTTGTGCGCGCACAGATGCGTTCGCCCGCTACAAAACTCATCGGGCGAAAGCCATCAGAACGGCATCATTAAAAGCAGGCCAATATTGCATTCCCCATGTACTGAACTCACCATCTGACAGCATGACACAGGCGATGTCTGCGAGGGGGTCTACCCACAGAAATGTTCCACTGCCGCCAAAGTGCCCAAACGTGCTTGATGCATTGCGATCCCCAAGCCAATGTGGGTGTTTTGTTGATTTGATTTCTGGGCCAAGACCCCATGCACACGGATCGAATTTCCCGACACCCGGAACCATTCCAGAAAGTTCAGCAAATGTTGGCGACGTAAGCGCGGTGTATGTTGTGCGATCAATAAGTGATGGCGAACGCATTTCTTGGGCAAACAACACCATGTCGGCAACTGTGGAGTACATATCTTTGGCGGGCGAACCATCTAAATGCGTTGACTGCATCCCAAGGGGCATCAGCAGAGATTCAGACAAGTAGTCCTCAAAAGATATTCCAGATTCTTGGGCAACATGTTGAGCAAGCATGTCGTAGCCAGTGTTGGAATAGATTCTGCGTTGTTCTGGTCGTGCAACTGGTTCGGTTCCTTCGAACGGATAACCGCCTGCATGTGCGAGCAGGTGAGCAACGGTGCAACCATCTTGTCCGATCGCAGCGTCAAGGTGAGTCGTTCCTTCTTCGATGGCGATATGAACAACCCACGCTGTGAGCAACTTGCTTACAGATGCAAGGTGTAGACGAATTGAGGTTGATCCACTTGTCTGTATGCCATCTCGCGAGATAACGGCGATTCCATAGTGGGGGACCGGCCATGTCTTTGCAAGTGCAAAGGCTCCTCCTATGAGGGTCATGTCAGTGTCCAGCAGATACGCGAATTAATTCGGCAACACGGAACGCCAAATCAAGAGACTGTCGTGCATTGAGGCGTGGATCGCACACAGTTTCATAACGAGTGCTGAGGTCGGCGCTTGTGAGATCATCGGCACCACCAAGACATTCTGTGACGTCTTCTCCGGTCAGTTCGAT
>JAEMRC010000146.1:0-2076 GCA_016463545.1 Ilumatobacteraceae bacterium | reverse complement strand
CCGTGCATCGGGTCGCACGCCCACACCACCGGATGACCAGCCTCATGAACTGCGCGCAAGAGTGGACGGAGTTCTTGCTCGACGTTGTCAGCACCCATGCGACTAATGAGCGTCAGTCGTCCCGGAACACGCGCTGGGTTGAGTGTCTGACACAACTCCAGAACCCAATCGGGGGAAGTGCCTGGTCCAACTTTGCACCCAATTGGGTTTCCGACACCGCGCAAGAATTCAATATGGGCACCATCAAGTTGGCGTGTGCGCTCACCGATCCAGAGCATGTGCGCAGAGCAGTCGTACCAACCACCCGTCAAAGAGTCTTGGCGTGTGAGTGCTTCTTCGTATTCGAGAATGAGTGCTTCGTGGCTGGTGTAGACATCTACTTGATGCAACGACGGATTATTTTCTGTGTCGACGCCACACGCGCGCATGAACGACAGCGCTCGTTCGATCTCTGAAGCGATTGACTCATAGCGTTGACCCTCTGGGCTTGTGCCGACGAATTCTTGTGTCCATGCATGCACACGGTTGAGATCTGCAAAGCCACCTTTAGTAAATGCTCGCAACAAGTTAAGCGTGCTGGCTGACTGATGATACGCCTGTACGAGTCGATCAGGATTAGGCGTGCGTGCAGCAGCAGTCGCTATGGGGTCATTGACGATGTATCCGCGGAAAGATGGAAGACTGATTCCGTCAACCATCTCGGTGTCGCTTGAGCGGGGTTTTGCGAATTGACCAGCCATACGGCCGACCTTCACCACTGGAACCCCCATTGAATATGTGAGAACGACAGCCATCTGCAAAATAACTCGTAGTTTTTCGCGAATGTTATTAGCGGAGAACTCATCAAAACTTTCGGCGCAGTCACCTGCTTGAAGCAGGAATGCATTTCCGGCTGCTACTTGAGCAAGTGATGCTTGAAGTGAGCGCGCCTCGCCAGCAAAAACGAGGGGAGGAAATGAATTGACTTGAGATAGAGCATGATCCAGCTGTGGCCGTTGAGGCCATGCGGGCTGTTGCGCCGCCGGGAGTGATTGCCACGATGAGGGATTCCAACTACGCGCCATACGCTAAGCCTTGCCTGTCATGCGGAGCTCCGCAAAATGGATTATGTGAGGACCTAGTGCCAGGCACTAGTGACACGCACTAGGAGACGAGAATTCGCTCAGCATCTTGTCGCAAACCGTCAACGGCGCGACTTACCAAACGACGGGCAGCCTCAGCGGTCACGCCAAGGTCTTCGCCCACTTCGCGAAAACTCTTGCGCTCGCCATCAAGCATGCCAAAGCGGGCTTCAACGGCATAACGAGCACGTCCATCAAGTGTGGCAAGGAGTTCGCTCAAGAGTTCGCTGTCCACGAGTGCCATGACGGCGTCTTCAGGAGTTCCCTGACCGTTGTCCATGAGATCTCCCAATGTGGCGTCGCCATCATCTCCGACTGTTTTGTCAAGAGACACCGGTGTGGTGAGGCGATGCAACTCAGCGTTACCTGTATCAAGAGTGTCTCCGTCACCTGAAGCTTGGCGCAATGCAGCGCGCAGGCTTGCGGAACGATCTCCTGGAATACGAATCAGGCTGGCCTTTTGGTCAAGGGCACGACCAATTGCTTGGCGAATCCAAAACGTTGCGTATGTGGAGAATTTAAATCCACGACGCCAGTCGAACTTGTCTACAGCGTGTTCAAGGCCGAGGTTTCCTTCTTGGATGAGGTCCAGAAGATCCATTCCTTGTGGGAGTGGGTAGCGACGAGCGATTGAGACAACAAGGCGCAAGTTGGAGCGGATAAAACGATCCTTGGCACGCGCTGCGTTGCGCAGGTCTTTTTTGAGAGCCACGCTTCGTTCGCCAGCGTCTATGCGTGCAGACGCATCGCGTCCTGCTTCGATTGCCTTGGAGAGTTCACGCTCGTCTTCGGCGTTGAGCAAGGCAACCTTGCCGATGTCATTGAGATAGAGACCAATAGAGTCGTTCATTTTTTTACCATGTCTTTTTTGAAGTTGTTCTTATTCAGCGACAATCGCCAAACACAGAGTTACAGAACAACGGGGGGTTGTGTTACAATTGGTTTCCCCCTAAAT
>JAEMRC010000145.1 GCA_016463545.1 Ilumatobacteraceae bacterium | reverse complement strand
CGCCGAGCGATCTGCAACTTGTGTACGAAGGACCAACACAACGACGCCAATTACTCGACGATGCATTAGTTGCGCTATCAACACACAACGATGGGTTGCGTTTAGAAGTCGACCGCATCGTGCGTCAACGAAATGTTTTACTCAAACAATCAGGCGGGCGCATGAGTGCCGACATTGCAAGCACGCTTGACGTGTGGGACGAAAAATTTGTCGAAGTAGGCACTCGCCTTGGCGAAGCACGCGCTCGGCTGGTAGCCCAAGTCACGCCGTATGTGTGCGAGGCCTATGAGGTGCTGGCAGGTGAACCGACCCGAGTTGATCTTGCATACGAACCAGAATGGCGAACCATCGGGCTAGGGCCTGCCCTGCTGGCCTCACGCAACGACGACGTGCGCCGTGGCATCAGCACGGTGGGTCCGCACCGCGACGACCTGGTACTCGGCATTAATGGCATGCCAGCGCGCTCTCACGCCTCACAGGGCGAGTGCCGCACCCTCACCCTGGCAATTCGCCTGGGCGTCCACCGTCTCATCACACAGCACGTCGGGGCAGCGCCCTTGCTGGTGCTTGACGATGTCCTGTCTGAGCTCGACCCAAGCCGCAGCACAGCGCTCTTGAGGCATTTGCCAGCGGGTCAGGTGATTATTACAACAGCCAGCGCACTGCCCGAAGCAGCCCATCCCGATGCCATGATCACCATAGAAAACGGCGAAGTAGTGACATCAATCAAGATCGCCAAATAACCACCACCATGACAAGCCAAAAACCAACACCAAAAGATCCGCGATTATTGGGCAATGTTCTCAATGCCATGATGAAGCGCCTGAAGTCTGCCGATGTCGAAATCGTCGGCGGAGTTTTTGGTCGTTGGCGCGAAGTCGTAGGTGAGTCAATTGCCGACAATGTGACACCCATGCGCATCGAAGGAAAAAAACTCACGGTCGAAGTAGCCGATCAGGCATGGGCAACACAATTGCGTTTCCTCGAAAAAGATCTGCTGCACACACTTCATCAACACTTCGGAGATGCCATCGAAAGTATTGATATTCGAGTGCGCCGCTACCGCTAAACACCACTTCAAATTGCTAGGATATACAACCGATGGCTGCGACAAAAAAAGCACCTTCTAAGACCCCTTCTGCCGACTACAACGCAGCAGATATCCAGGTTCTCGAAGGTCTCGATCCCGTAAGAAAACGACCCGGAATGTACATCGGGTCGACCGGGCTCACAGGGTTGCATCACCTCATCTGGGAAGTCGTCGACAACTCAATCGACGAAGCAATGGCGGGCTTTTGTACGCGAATTGTGGTGACTTTGTCGCCCGATGGCGGGTGCATGGTCGAAGACAATGGTCGCGGTGTTCCTGTCGATCCATACCCAAGCGGCCCACACAAAGGCAAGAGCGCTGTCGAAGTTGTTCTCACTGTTCTACATGCTGGCGGCAAGTTTGGTGGCGAGGGCTACAAAGTGTCTGGTGGATTGCACGGCGTTGGCGTCAGCGTGGTGAATGCGCTGTCTTCGCAACTCGTGATCGAAGTTGATCGAGGCGGAAAACGCTATAGCCAAACATTTCTTGACGGCGGAAAACCAAAAGCAAAACTAGCGATGACGGGTGACACCCCAGCGCGTGGTCGCAAGACCGGAACAACCGTCAAGTTCTGGCCGGACCCCACCGTCTTTGAAGCAGAAGGCACAGAGTTTGTGGCACGCACAGTGCTCGAGCGCTTGCAAACGATGGCATTTCTCAACAAGGGAATCGAAGTCATTTTTAACGACGAGCGTGTCGACAAAGAACAAAGCGTCACTTTTCAATACAAAGGCGGCATCGTCGATTTCGTGCGCCATCTCAATGTTTCTAAAGAAGCACTTTTCACCAAAATTGCACACTACGAAGAACGCGAAGATGCCGAAAACCAAGAACTCGACATCGCCCTGCAGTGGAACACCGGGTATTACGAGGGCATCCACGGCTACGCCAACGGCATCTCCACCACAGAAGGCGGAATGCATGTCGAGGGCTTCAAGACGGCCCTCACATCTGTGGTCAATAAATATGCCAAAGACCGAGGCGCGCTCAAGGAAAAAGACGACAATCTTTTAGGGGAAGACATCCGCGAGGGCATCACGGCCATTATTTCGGTGAGGCTCGGTGAGCCCCAGTTTGAAGGCCAAACCAAAGCCAAGTTGGGCAACGTGGCAATGCGCTCGTTCGTGCAAAAAGCCACCAACAAGTGCTTGGCTGAATGGCTCGAAGAAAACCCTGCCGAAGCCAACCGAATCATCAAAAAAGCAGTTGCTGCAGCACAGGCCAGACTTGCCGCGAAAAATGCTCGCAACGCTGTACGCCGCAAAACCGCACTCGCCGGTGCTGGCATGCCAGACAAACTCAAAGACTGCAGCAGCAAAGACCCAGCCGAAGGAGAACTCTTCATTGTTGAGGGCGACAGTGCTGGCGGTACCGCAGTTGATGCACGTGATCCACGAACACAAGCGATCCTGCCGATTCGCGGAAAAATTCTTAACGTTGAGCGTGCGGCACTTGTCAAGATGCTCAAAAACACCGAAATACAAGCGCTAATTACGGCCATTGGTGGCGGAGTTGGCGAAGAGTTTGATGTCAGCAAAGCTCGCTACCACAAAATTATTGCGCTTGCCGACGCCGACGTTGACGGCAGCCACATTCGCACGCTGCTATTGACATTTTTCTACCGTCAGATGCGCCCCATGGTTGAGGCAGGTTTTATCTACATTGCTCAACCACCATTGTTCTCGACAGAAGTTGGCAAAGAGAAGATTTATCTCAAAGATGACATGGCAAAAGCAAAGTTTTTGAAAGAAAAACCAAATCACAAAAAAGATTTTCAGCGCCTCAAAGGTCTCGGCGAAATGGACTGGGAAGAATTGCGCGGAACAACAATGTCATCTGCAACACGAACATTGCTCCAAGTCACCGTCGAAGAAGCAGCAATTGCTGACGACATTGTCAGCGTCTTAATGGGCGACAACGTCGAAAGTCGCAAGGCGTTCATCACCACGAATGCACGAGACGTGCGCAACCTGGACTTCTAAAGGACCCACGCATGAGTGACACCACAACAACACCAGCCGGAGACGCAGTACAGCCCGTCACATTGCAGGACGAGATGGAGCGCTCGTTTCTTGATTACGCAATGTCGGTCATCATGTCGCGCGCATTGCCAGACGTCCGCGATGGTCTAAAACCAGTTCACCGCCGCATTATTTGGGACATGGATCAACAGGGATTCCGTCCAGACAGACCGTTCGTTAAATGTGCTCGTGTCACCGGCGACACAATGGCGCGCTATCACCCCCACGGCGACAGCGCAATTTACGATGCCCTTGTTCGCATGGCGCAACCGTTTTCACTTC
>JAEMRC010000144.1 GCA_016463545.1 Ilumatobacteraceae bacterium | reverse complement strand
TCATTCCGTCAAGCGCTCACGGCACAAATGCCGCAAGCGCAGTGATGGCAGGAATGGGTGTCGTCGTTATTGCCTGCGACGAAAGCGGCAATGTGGATGTGCAAGACCTGCGTGAAAAAGCAGACGCAGCCGGAGAACGTCTAGCGGCGTTAATGGTGACCTACCCATCGACTCATGGCGTTTTTGAAACTGCAATCAGTGAGATCTGTGAGATTATTCATCAACGCGGTGGTCAGGTGTATGTAGACGGAGCAAATCTCAATGCTCTCGTCGCAGTCGCTCAGCCGGGCAAATTCGGCGCCGATGTCAGTCACCTCAACTTGCATAAAACTTTTTGCATTCCACATGGCGGTGGTGGCCCAGGAGTTGGCCCTGTTGCGGTGAGATCTCATCTTGCACCGTTTCTGCCAGGACATCCACTCGCTCACCATGACGGCTCAACTGTTGGGGCCGTGTCAGCGGCTCCCTTTGGCTCAGCAGGCATCTTGGCTATTCCATGGGTCTATATCTCAATGATGGGACCAGACGGACTATTGGCTGCCACTGGAGACGCCATACTCTCAGCCAATTATGTCGCCCGTCGATTGCGCGACGTATACCCCACTCTTTACTCTGGTCCATCAGGCACAGTTGCGCATGAGTGCATCCTTGATATTCGAACGATCACGAAAGACACTGGAGTGAGTGTCGACGACATCGCAAAGCGATTAATGGACTTTTGTTTCCATGCACCCACAATGAGTTTCCCTGTGACCGGGACACTGATGGTTGAGCCAACCGAGAGTGAATCCTTGGCCGAAGTAAATCGTTTCATAGAAGCAATGCTTCAGATTGGTGTCGAAATCGATTCAGTGCGCCAAGGCAAGGTTGGCATTGAGGACTCTCCGTTGAGACATGCACCTCACACTGTTGAAGATGTAGTTTCAAGCAACTGGGCTCGGCCCTACTCTCGCGAGACGGCCTTGTTCCCAACGCCACTCCTACGAACACGCTCGTTTTACCCGTCTGTGTCACGCATTGATGCTGTTTTTGGAGACAGAAATCTAGTCTGCAACTGCGCACCGATCGAGGAGTACGCGATGTCGTTAGAGGGCATTACTCTGTCGTAATGACCACTGACGATAAAAGTTCTGATCAAACTCATCCACTCTCGGGCATCGAGGAACTTCTCAAACTACTGGTCCAAGTCGATCCCATCACGCTAGGAACTCAAGCACTTGATGGTTCTCGTCGCCTAGTCGATGAAATTTTTGTCGCAATCGCAGCATTTACAACCACGATGGACAATCTGAACGCGACTGCTACTCGACTCAATGTTTTTATGGATCGCATGCACGAGCAATATCTAGAGGACCAATAGGCCTATTTCTTTTTGGCAACAAAAGGCAAGACGGTGATAACGCCCTCAATCAGCGAGCCGCGTACATCTAGGTCTACTTTTTGCCCCACCGATACTTCTACCGTCACGAACGCCATCGCTATGCAATGACCAAGCGTTGGCGAGAAATTACCGCTTGATACGTATCCAATTGACTTACCCTGTAAAAGAACTTCTGTGCCATCGCGTGCCGGTCGTCGACCTTGTATTTCGATACCAACGAGTCTCTTTGACAGACCTAACTCTTTTTTGCCTAATAGTGCATCACGTCCGCGAAAGGCACCCTTATCCCATGACACAACCCATTCAAGACCCGCCTCAAGAGAGTTGATCCCTTTGCCTAGTTCGTGCCCATGAAGCGGAAGACCCGCCTCTAGACGCAAGGTATCGCGAGCACCTAGTCCCGCTGGCACTCCACCGGCTTGGACGAGTGCGTTCCAGACGGTGGTGGCATGTGAGACGGGCACTGCAAGTTCAAGACCGTCTTCGCCTGTATACCCAGTTCCGGCAACCGTGCAGGCCACGCCCATTAGATCTAGTTCTTTGACGCGAAACCGACCAACATCTGCCGCATCACGAGAGATCGAACCAACAACTTTTCGCGCCATTGGTCCTTGCACAGCGATGATTGCCCGTGTGCCAGTGGTGTCGACTCCCCCGATTGCTTCTTGAACACCTGTTGTATTAGATGCATTCGGCATGACGTCAAAGACGTCGTCTCCCACCCACCACACAATAATGTCATCTAAAACTGATGCATCACCCGCGTCTAACAAATGCGTGTATTGTGCGCGACCGACCGAAATCTTATTTAGATCGTTTGTCAATGCTTTTTGCAACGAATCAAAAGCTTGGTCACCCGAGACTCGAACTGTGCCTAAATGCGACACATCAAATAACGCCGCACCTTGACGACATGCCTCGTGCTCTAACAGGGTTCCGCTCGGATACGCAATTGGCATTTCCCAACCACCGAACGGAGCCATCTTGGCCTTCAGTTCTCGGTGCACCGCATCTAGCGGAGAAACTTTGTCACTCATTACTACAAGTTAGCGACATTCGCAGCAATAAGAATCTCTTCTTTGGCTTTACGTATCGAGATAATTGTGGCGTCTACTTCATCCTTGATAGGAGCAAGTGGCAACACATTGAAGACACCTTGCCCTTTTCGCATGACATCAATCAACTCATCGCCTTTGCAGAACACAACACTCGAGCCACTAATCACAATATGTGCCGACACAATGTCACTATCAAGATGATCCCTCATGTAATTAAAAACATCACGAACTGATGCAAGTCGAATGCCAGCATCAAGAAGCATCTTTACAACTTTGAGTTCGAGCAAGTCTTGATAGTTATACACTCGTCGACTGCCGCAGCCCGCCGCATCAATGACGCTTGGTCGTATGAGATTGGTGCGGGCCCAATAGTCCAATTGTCGATAAGTAATTCCGACAATATTCGCAGCATGCTTTCCGGTAAAGCTTTCCATTATCAGACTCCAAAATCTCGTAGTACACGCAAGTAACTACGCGGATGTAACACGCTAGAGGCGGCAAATGATTTCGTCAAGAGAACATTCGTTCGTAATGTCTTGACGCATTTGGGTCTACTTATGCCAGGAAATCCTCTGGTTTGATGGTGTCAATGAAGTCTTTGAACTCCTCAAGGATGTTTTCTTCATCAGCCTCGGGCGAAACTTTGCCGACATCGTCTATCAAAGAGTCTTGAATGTAGATCGGGCATTGTGCTCGCAGCGCTAGCGCCACGCCATCAGAGGGACGACATGAGATGACATTGTCTACACCCTGAGACGTCAACGTCATCTCTGCGTAATAAGTACCACTTACCATCTCTGTGATGACAACCTGCCTTAGCACTACTTCAATTTTGCGTAACGCCAACACAAATAAATCGTGCGTGAGAGGTCGTGGCATCTCTGTGCCTTCTAGTGCTGTGTGAATCGATGCCGCTTCAGGAGCACCAATAAAAATATCAAAATACCGATGTGGC
>JAEMRC010000143.1 GCA_016463545.1 Ilumatobacteraceae bacterium | reverse complement strand
CAACACTGCGTAGACACTGAATGTCACCACGATGCGCCACTGAATCCCACCCCAAAAGCGAGCGGCAATTGCATTTTCTAGTTTGAGTGATTCTCTGCGACTGTTTTTGTCACTTTGTTCGCCCTGTACTGAAGCATTGAGCAAGTAATCGTCGAGAGCATCTGGTGCTGGAATATCAATTGACATAGAGATCAAGTTATCAGCATCAAAGAAAGCCCTGCGTCAGCCAAGTTCGGCACTGACTACAACACCGTTCTCTATTGAGATGTTTACGCGATCAAGGTTGTAATCCTTGGTAGTTGGCAATGACTCTCCGTCTCGTGCAACCACTCTCGCGGTAAACCCTTCGGACTCGATGACCTTTATAGCTTCCAATTCACTGAGCCCAATAGGTGCTGACGTTGCAAAAATAGGCCCTGGTTCTATGCTGCCACCGCCAGTATCACCTGGTAGCGGCAGAGGCATTGGTTCTACCGGAGCTGGCACGGTATCTGTATCTATAGAAGCGACTGCCTTCTCGAGGTATGAATCGTCTAGCGCCATAGCCGTCCACGTGCTTCCGTTTACGTCGGAGTACTCGTACGCGGGAACAATCCACACGGTGTTTGAGCTGTCGTACAGCTGTGTGTAAATACGGCGCACACTTGTGAAAGTAATAGTTGTTGTACATAGAGTCTCTGTCTCGCCACATTCAGTTGGGGCTCCCATAAACCCTTCAGGGTCGCAAGATACGTCTGGTGGACACGCCACATCTGTTGCTGCGCGCACATTGTCGTACGCCATAAACATTCCGCTATTGAGTCGAGGTAGGGCCTCGCTAGCGCTGATTGTCTTGTACTTTCCAGCGTTGGACGGCTCCCCAATCAATCCACTCGCCGAGCTAATGCGACCCTGATCTGCAAAGCCGACCGACCCCCAGTAACTAGTGTCTTTCCCTTTGACAAAGTACGTGCCAGCGACTGTGACATCCCATGCACTACGCATTACGTTGTTCACTCGAAATCCGTCGCCGAGTAGCTCTAAAGTTTTCGCGCGCGCTTCCGAATCAGTCGGCAGATTTTCGGCATCTGGTGGTGTTTCTACAACACACTCGCTGCTGCTAGCGCTGTCTTGAGGCTGATCACTTTCCGGAGTGTCGGTCGGCATCACACACGATGTGACGGAAAGGCCAGAATTTTCGTAGTACGACCAACTACCGTTTGCCATCACAGTCAGATTTCCTGCCTGAAACAACGCACCGTATTCACCATTGCGCCGAACTTGATCTGTGATGCCTAAGCGTTGCGCCAGGTCCTTTGCATCTGATTCGGTTGGATTCTCCCACTTCCAAACATCTTGCTTGGCTCCCGCAATATCTACTCCATCTGCGAGAGTAAAAATCATTTCCCCACTGAGTCGCATCGAGCTACTCGATGCGAGAGCGTCAGCAGACTCCACAGAGCTTGTAGCGAGTTGGATATTTGGCACTTCGCTCTCACCATTGATTGCAATTACCCCTACTACAAGTACAGCAATTGACGCGGCAGCACCCACGAGCAAACTGCGGTACCGAGATGAAAAATCTTTGCGCTCGAGCGGCACTTGTATTGGCTGCTCTCGATATTGTGCTGCGCGATTCATGAGATGATCGCCAGATCGGACGAGCATTTCGTTGATGTTGTCTTGTTCATCTTTATCGTTCATAGTGGTCGCTCCATCGTTGTCGAGTCGTGTGAAGAAGAAAGAGACCGCCCACTCAGTGATGATGATCGAAGAACTGTTAACCCGCGATGAACGTTGTGGTTCACCACTGCACGAGTGACGCCAAGAAGTTCTGCAACTTCTTCATATGTCCAGCCAAATGCATGTACAAGCATTACGCATACACGTTGATCAGCATTCAATGTCGCCAACATCTGCAGCATGTCGTGCAACGCGGGATCTTCGTGAACAATGTCAGGAAAACGACTCGGAAATGTAGTGCGCTTCATCCATCGCACATGACTGCGCGATTTCGACTGAGCGACACGATAGAGATACCCAAGTGGGTTCTCCATTCCAGCCACCTTGACACGATTTTCCCAGGCGTACTCTTCAACATCGGAACACAAATCACTTCCAACTTCGATTCCCCATTTGGCCACCAATACCGGCAACAGACGTGATCGAATTTCGTCAATCAATCCGTCGAAGCCATCGACGCTGTTTTGGGGTGTCTTTTTCTCCATCACTTACTTAAGACCCTGCACCCCACCAGTTTGTCCCATAAATCTGCGAGCCGTTCAAGTCGTTGGAGAGTAGGGGGAAAATCGGCCCTTGGTCTGCTGGGCCTCTTGACAACCAAATAGCTTATATATAGTCTAAATACTTATAGTAATAGATGCCATACTTATCGAAAATTGAAAAAATCCCTGGAGGGAAAATGTTTACTCGTCGAATCAAGACTGCTCTCGGCACAATAACGGCAGTCGGACTCTTAGGTCTCTTTGCAGTCCCAAGCGAAGTGCATGCTGCAATCACTGTTACGGTCACCGACTCATCGGGCGCTGCAGTGGGCGGCGCTTTTGTCGCTGTTCTCAACAGTGACGGAGACGCACTCGATAGTGCAATCACTGCAAAAGACGGCACAGTATCGGTGAATGAAAGCGGCGGTGCTGGTCTTGTTGTTGCTGCTCCTGGCTTCCAAATAAAAACTTCCTCAAGCGCCACGGCACAAACAATTGCGCTCACTACGTCAACGAAGTCGAAGTTGTCATATGCGAATGCATTCGGTGCGCAAGTGCGCACTATTGCGGCCGATGGTGAAAGTGGCGTGTATTACGCAACCTCCGATGCCCAACCCACAGTGTGGCGCACGAGCGACTATGCAGGTTCGTGGTCCCCTGTTCCCACCACTGCAGATTCTGATGCCGCTACTGCTGCAACTGCTGGCGCGATGCCACAGACCGATGCCGCTAACGAGATTTTTACTTCGGGCGTCAAGGGTGAAGTTGCAGTACAAGTTGGTCAGAATTTGTACTACTCACGCACCTACGGAAACACATGGTCGACAGTTGCTAATTACAGCTCGGTCACTGGTCAGAACAAAAAGCATTACTGGGTACATGGTGGCGCAAATGCCGAATACTCCTACATCGTTGGTGTAACAGATTCGGGCATGCATATTGCAGTCATGCCTGACAGTTCAACTGATGCAGCTCCAAGTTTCACTAACGTCACCGCAACAATTGGTGGATACACCGCTGCAGACCGTGTGGCATTTGCAGTCGGTAGTACTGGTGACATCTTTATGGCAACTGTCAATGGCAGTGGTACGCGCATTTCGCAAATCACGCCTGCAGCGACTGCGGCGGCTCTCACCGCATTGGCTAACTCACTTCCGCAGCCGACGCACACCATGGCAACTTCTGGTACTGGCCTCATCAAACTCAGCACTCTGGGTACAGCAAC
>JAEMRC010000049.1:1881-13658 GCA_016463545.1 Ilumatobacteraceae bacterium | reverse complement strand
ACAAACTACGATTACAACAATGAGTGCAGCACGAAAAACAAATGTCAGCCTTGCTGTGGTCGTCGTGATAATTGTGGGCGCCGTCTCGGTGGCAGCGGTTCTCGGAGACAGAACCTCAGAGGTTGTACCCAACGCGGTCACAACGAGCACGAGTACTACTAATCCTGTCGGCGACCCCGATAGCGAAGAGACGCCAATCACGGCTGATGCGAGCGGTGCGCGCCCAGCCAATCTTGACGGATCGTGGTTTAGTGGACAACTCAAAGGTGACGCCGACTTCGCCATGGAAAAATTACGTTGTAGCGAGTTGCGTCCATATCTGACGCTTGATCTGTGCGCCGTCGCAAGCACGTCGCATGGATCTTTTATGCTCACTGCTAGCGAGGGTTACTGGGATCCCGCCGAACCAGACAAAGCGGGCGTCGTTGAGATTCCTTTGTATTTCAACACGTATACTTTCTCCGCAATTGGTGGACCACCGCGTGCCGTCAAAGACCTAGAGGGTGTCACTACGCGCGACTACGAGTCATCATTTGGCGCACGTACAATCCAGTTATTCAGAGGCAAGTTGGGCCGTGATGAGATACTGGCACTAGTGAGTAGCGGTGATGCCGACAGTGCGTCTTATCAGGTAGTGCACATCGTTGCAATGAGTTCGACTGGTGCTCCGGTCGTGGTCGCCACGTACAGCGGAACCGACTTACGTCTCGCAATTGATCAAGCAAGCGTTGTTATCTCCTTTTCTCGATATGGACCACCAACGGGCGAAGAATGTTGCCCGGACTACGCCACGATCATGCGTCTTACGCCAGGGCCAAACGGATGGACAGAGACATTTACCTCAACAGAACAAACCGAGGTGCTCCTGGATGGGATGACGCCATTGTCTTTGATTGATAAATATGTATTTCCGTTTAAGTCGAGTGGCTCAGCGAGCAACTAATCCCCTAGCGTTGTCTTATGCCCGAATTGGTGACCAGAGGTCGCACGCTGCAGGTAGATCATCCGCTCATCATGGCGGTCATCAACGCCACACCCGATTCATTTAGCGACGCTGGAGAATACGCAACACTCGAAGCGCGCATGCAGCGCGCCCGTGAAGTGGTTGCAGCAGGTGCGGATATTTTGGATGTCGGCGGGCAGTCTGCAATTACTGGCGTTCCTGAGATCAGCGAGGCTGAAGAGATCGATCGCATCTCACCAGTTATTGAATGGATTGCTACAAATACTTCAGTTCTGATTTCTGTCGATACGTATCGGCCGTTAGTTGCACAAGCAGCACTCAAGTGCGGTGCGCACATCATCAATGACATCAGCGGTTTGCTCTACGAAGAAGTTGCGCGCATCGTTGCATCACATGATGCGGGTTACATACTCATGCATAATCGGGGGCGACCAAAGGTGCGCTTGACCGATGCAAACTTGTACGACGACGTAACACAAGATGTATTGTCATTTTTTAAAGAAAAACTAGTAGCACTCCAGGGTTTAGGAGTTGAGCAGCAACACGTCATCCTTGATCCTGGTCCCGACTTTTCAAAAACTCCTTCTCAGACAGTTGAAGTCCTACGTGCTCTCGGCCAAATCACAGATCTCGGACGACCCGTGTTGTTGCCAGTATCTCGCAAAGATTTTATTGGAGCAATCACTGGCAAACCGCCACGCCAGCGTCTGTCCGGAACTTTGGCTGCGATTGCACACTCCCTCACGATTACTCGCTCGGGTATTTATCGTGTACACGACATCGGCGAAGTACGAGATTTCTTAGATGTTTGGGATGTCTTGAATAGCCATTCCCAGATTGATGCCGATGCGCTACTTGACCGATCGTTGTGGAGATCGTAATTACTGATTGCCAAAGGTTTTATGCTGATAATCCGTGAAGCCATGCCTGCACATTGTCGCCGAGTTTGGCGACGTCGTATCCGCCCTCTTGCAAAACAATCGTGGGGAGTCCCAATTGGGCAACTGCTGATCCACAGCGTCTGAATCCTTGGGTTGTGACCGACAAGTCACAGATTGGGTCGGTGATAAATGTGTCAAGGCCCAATGACACGATGATTGTTTGCGCGCCGTGCTTGATGATTTTTTCAAGTGCTGGTTCGAGAGCAAGCAAATACGCGTCGTCATCCGTGCGAGCAGGAAGCGGCACGTTGAAATTGCAGCGGGCACCTTTGCCGGTTCCGGTTTCGTCGGCGTGTCCTAAGTAATACGGATACGCGCGATTGGGATCACCATGAAGTGAGACATACAGAACGTCTTCGCGGTCATAGAAGATTTCCTGTGTTCCGTTGCCATGATGATAGTCAACATCAAGAACGGCAACTTTTGTTCCGGTTGTTGTTGCAATGTGATGAGCAGCGATAGCAGCGTTGTTAAAGAAACAATACCCACCGTATAAAGAACTCGTGGCGTGATGACCTGGTGGCCGACACAAACCGTATGAGTATTTGTCGCCTGACAGCACTAGTTGAGTAGCAGTGAGAGCAGTATCGACAGCACCACGAGCGGCTTCATAGGTGCCACTTGTAAGAGGTGTGGTTGTTTCAAAGCACCACCAACCCAGTTTGCCTGTCACGGAATCGGGTTCTTGTCCCTGTGACATACCTCGACGCTGTGCAGGACGATAAAACATGTCCGGAACAACTTCGGGCGCAGCCCCAACATCGCGTTGATAGTCAGACCATGCTGTTGTCAAGAATCGAAGCAAGCCAGGATCATGTACCGCGTTAATAGGTGCGGTCCCCCATTGCGTTGGAGAGATGAAATCAAAAGCAGCATCTGCGCTGAGGACTTCGCGAATTTTTTCGGCTCGCGAAATATTTTCAAACGGTGAATGTGTTGTGGACTTTTCAATCTCCACACTTGGATTATGTAGTAGGTGTGCTGGTGTATAGACGACCTTCATGCGACTCCCTTAATACGTGATGTGCTTATTCAAAAGAAGGACGACCACGTAGCGATCGTTTAAGTTCAGCCATTCCGCTGGTGGCGGCAAGTACTTCAACTGCATCCCAGAGTTTGAGTGCTTCTTGTCCGCGTGGAATTGTGCTGATGACTGGACCAAAGAAACTGGCTTCTTGGGCGGACCCTGGATGAAACGTAAGAATCGGAGTGCCAACGTCTTTTCCGGTGCGTTCGAGGCCAAGCATTGTTTCTGCACGAATGAGTTCGTCATACGAAGAGTCGTGCACAGCGTCAGCCCATTGTGTTGGCAAATGCGCATCAGCAAGCAAGGTGGTCATTGCTGCGTGTGGGTCAGCGACAAAAACATCCCGCTCTTTGCGATTATGAAACGACATTCCGAGCGCTGTGTACACCTTGCCCACGGCTTCATTTCCGTCAGCGTTTCGTGCTGCAGCCGCAACACGTAGTCCCATTGTGCCTGCCATGTGTACTGCTGGATACCCATCGGGAAAAGTTGAGTAATCCCGATCTTCGTTGAGAACTTTCAGTGCAATAAATCGCCATGTCACGTCGTATGAACGCAAGTCTTGAACCTCAGTTACCCACCGTGATGTGATCCATGCCCAAGGGCACACTGGATCGAAGAAAAACTCTAAATCAGCCATTGTGGTTATACCCGTTCTATCTGCCGTTCTTCGAACGTTTCGATGATGTCACCTTGCTTGAGGTCTTGGAAGTCCGAGAGTCCGATTCCGCACTCAAATCCCTCACGCACCTCACGAGCATCGTCTTTGAAACGACGCAAGGTATTGATTGAGCCCTTCCAGATGATTGTTCCTTCACGCAAGAACCGTACTTTAGATCCGCGCGTGATTGTGCCGCTTTGTACCAGACAGCCAGCAATTGATCCGGCCTTGGGAACTCGGAATATTTCACGTACTTCTGCTTCGCCGGTGACAACTTCTTCAAATTCTGGGGCAAGCAGACCGAGCATGGCGCGTTCGATGTCTTCGAGCAATTTATAAATGACTTCATAACTACGAATCTCAACATGCTCGGACTCTGCGATGTCGCGGGCCTTTTTATCTGGTCGCACGTTGAAGCTGATCAGTGTTGCGTTTGTTGCAGCCGCAAGCGTGATGTCGTTTTCGGTGATTCCGCCAACTCCGCGGTGAACGAAAGCAAGTTTGACTTCGTCGCGTTCAAGTTTGCGGAGGCTCTCAGTAAGCGCTTCGAGGGATCCTTGCACGTCAGCCTTGAGGACAAGATTAAGTGTGGCGACTTCTCCGGCTTGAATTTGGCTAAAGATATCTTCGAGTTTGACGCCATGATTGACGCGAGCGTCGCCTCGTTGGTTGAGAACGCGATATCGATGCTCGCGCGCCTCAGCGACCATGCGAGCAGTTTTTTCGTCTGGTGAACAACGAAACTCATCACCTGCGCGTGGCACTGCCGACAGTCCCAAAACCTGCACTGGCGTTGAAGGACCAGCTTGCTTAATTTGTTCTCCGCGATCATTGATGATGGCGCGCACCTTGCCCCACGCTGCTCCGGCCACCATCGGGTCGCCAACTTTGAGGGTTCCTTTGTCAACCAAAATGGTTGCAACAGGTCCGCGACCCGTATCAAGGTTTGCTTCAAGAACGATTCCCTTGGCGCGACCAGTTGGGTTTGCAGTGAGTTCTTCAATTTCTGCAACAACATGAAGTTGTTCGAGGAGTTCATCAATTCCGAGATTTTGCTGCGCTGACATCTGCACCACAATGGTGTCTCCGCCCCATGCTTCTGGTTGTAAACCGTGTTCTGCCAACTGCGTAAGAACACGCTCAGGATTGGCGTTGTCTTTGTCAATCTTGTTGACGGCAACAACGATGGGGACATCGGCCGCTCTCGCGTGGCTGATGGCCTCAATTGTCTGAGGCATGATGCCGTCGTCAGCAGCGACAACTAAAACGACAATGTCGGTGACCTGTGCACCACGAGCACGCATTTTGGTGAACGCCGCGTGACCGGGTGTGTCGATAAAGGTAATGAGATGACCATCTCGCTCGACCTGGTATGCGCCGATGTGTTGTGTGATTCCGCCTGCTTCTCCGGCGACTACATTGGCTGAGCGAACTCTGTCATGAAGTGTTGTTTTACCGTGGTCGACGTGGCCCATCACTGTGATGACGGGTGGGCGCGACCGTTGTGCGTCTTCGTCGTCGTCATCGCTGTCGTCAAAGAGCGCCTGTAGCTCCATTTCTTCTTGTTGACCTGGATCAACGAGCAAAATTTCAGCACCGACTTCAAGAGCGAACAGTTCCATTTGATCGTCAGACAACGTCATGGTTGCTGTCACCATTTCGCCGTGCTCAAGTAAAAATCGAACAACGTCGGCCGCCGCGCGGTTTAGTTTTGGTGCAAACTCATGTGCAGATTCGCCACGTTCAATCAGAATGGTTCCTTGCGGAACAGGCGCGTTGCTCGCTGTGTATGACGTGGCTGACGGCTGAAGATCTTCAAACTCGGCGCGACGACGCGCGCGAGACTTTTTGCGTGGGGCGCGACGCTGTCCACTTGGACGCGGACCGCTACTGCCAGGACCACCAGGTCCACGCCCGGGTCCGCCGGGTCCAGCACCTGCACCACCAGGTCCACGCCCGGGTCCGCCAGGACGAGCGCCGCCAGGACCCCCAGGACCACCAGGACCACCAGGTCCGCGACTAGGTCCACCAGGACGAGCCCCACCAGGACCACCAGGACCACTTGGACGAGCGCCACCAGGACCAGGACGAAGACCGGGGCCGGGACGAGTGCTACCAGGTCCCGGACGAAGACCGGGACGAGCGGGACTTGGGCTACTTGAACCAGGAGGTGGCGGAATACGGCGACCTCCAGGTGGTGGCGGGATTTGGCGTCCGGTTGGGCCAACCGCTGGGCGTTGTGGCGGCAGTCCAGGGGGTGGAGTTCTTGTCACGGGGGGTGCGGTACGACCAACAGGTGCAGTTGGCGCAGACGATGTTGGTCGCGTCACGCTTCCGGGAACTGGGCGACCACTTGAGATCACTCGACTCTCTTGAGTTGGTGCAACCACGGGGGTTGATGCTGTTTCTTGAGCGACTGGCTCGGCAACTTTTGATGCAGGAGTGACGACAGTAGTGTCAGCAACACGCACGTCATCTTTGGGAGCAGTTTCAACACTTGGCACTGCGGGCGAAACCTCGACAACTGGCGCAACTTTAGGTTCGGCGACTTTTTTGGCAACCGCTTTTTTTGCGACTGCTTTTTTTACGGGAGCATCGAGGTCAACAACTTTTTTGGTAACTGCTTTTTTTGCGACTGCTTTTTTTACAGGAGCATCGGGGTCAACAACTTTTTTCGCAGCCGCTTTTTTAACAGCCGGTGGTTCGTCTGGCTGCTTATCACGGATCAGTCCATCTTTTTCGGCGCGACGACGAACACGGTCTGCTTGGGCTTCTTCAATTGAAGAGGATTGACTCTTAACATCGATGCCCATCGCAATGCACAAGTCCACCGCTTCTTTATTGGTGAGACCAAGTGACTCCGCAAGTTCATAAACACGTTTCTTTGCAGCCAAGACTTAGGCCTCCAAATTTTCTGGAGTAACTTCTGCAACTTCTGCTGGCGCAACTTCTGCTGGCGCAGATCCACTCGACCACTCTTGCTCGCTCATCACTGAACCATCGGAACTGTGAAACTCAAGTGCTCCGGTGTCGTCACGACGACGCCACTCACCTGCTTGGAATGTTTCGTCGTCTGCGGGTTCGATGATTCCGGCAGCCTCATTAGCCGCCTGAGTCTCGCTCTTGATGTCAATGCGAACACCAGTCAGACGAGCAGCAAGGCGAGCATTTTGTCCCTCTTTGCCAATCGCCAACGACAACTGGAAGTCCGGCACAATGACGTCTGCCTGAGTGTTGTCATCAGAAAGACGAACCTCAGTTACTTTTGCCGGAGACAAAGCGCGCGCAACGAACTCGTACAGGTCTTCGCTGTAAGGAACGATGTCGATTTTTTCTCCGTGAAGCTCTGTTACCACCATGCGCACGCGTCCACCACGAGCGCCAACGCATGCGCCTACTGGATCGACGTTGTGGTCATTTGAAGCAACTGCAATTTTTGTGCGATGTCCTGGCTCGCGAGCACACGCTTTGATCTCGACAACACCATCGGCAATTTCGGGAACTTCGAGTTCGAAGAGTCGTTTTACAAGGCCAGGATGGGTTCTGCTGACCACAATCTGTGGACCTTTTGCTGTTTTTCGAACTTCGACGATGTATGCCTTGACGCGAGCGTTTGGCTCTGGTCGCTCATACGGAACTTGTTCGGCTTGAGGCAGAAGGGCTTCCACTTTGCCAAGATCCAGCAATGCATACCGACCCTCGGACTGTTGAATGATGCCAGTGACGATGTCGCCCTCGCGGTTTGCGTACTCCTCAAATTTGCGATCGCGTTCTACTTCGCGAATACGTTGACTCATGACCTGACGGAAAGTCACCGCCGCAATACGACCGAGTTCGTTCTTGTTGGGTGTGTCGTCACGCTCATTGATCCAGTTTCCGTCATCATCAATGTCATAGGCGATGAACTTCATCTCGAGATTCTCAGGATTTAGCTCGACAATGACTTCTTCTGCAGCATTTGGCCGCTTTTTGTATGCCGATGCAAGAGCCTCAACGAGCACTTGCAAGAGTGCATCGACTGAGATTCCGCGGTCGACCGCGAGTAAACGTACGGCTTCTGCCATGTCTAGATTGCTCATAGCGCACTGACCTCCACTTGTTGGATTGTTGATGTTTGAGATGAAGAGCCCGACTTACGCGCAGCACGGGCTTGAGGAGAATTTGGTTTTGGATTCGTGGCCCACACAAAAACTGTGCGCGCTTTTTCGACGAGATGCAACGGGATGACGATTTCTTGGATGTCGTTCGTTGGTTGACCGTCAGCGGTTTCTTCGAGGCGAATCGTAAAGGAATCTTGAGTTGATGCAACGAGCACGCCCTGTGCACGGCGACGACCGTCATGCAACGCAACGAGGCGCACGTTGATGGTCTTGCCGATTTCACGTTCGAAATGAGCAGGGGTGCGCAAGATTCGCTCAAGGCCTGGACTCGTAACTTCTAGAACATATTTTCCGGGGATGAAATCATCATGGTCAAGTTCGCGACCCAATAGTCGAGTGACTAATGCAATTTGGTCTAGGTCAACGCCACCGTCATGGCCAGCGGGGGTGTCAATGCTGACTTTGAGGTTTCCGCCTGCGAATTCGCAGTCATAAAGCTCAAGAGAAAGGTCCGCCAGGATAGGCGCAAGGAGGGCAGAGATTTTGGTGATGATTCCGGTACTGGACATGTCAACACCACCTCTCCTGCCGCAACTGCGGCTATAAAAGAACAAAAGGCACGGGTTTGCACCCGTGCCTCCAGTTCACCGAACTTCAAAGGACGGGTCAAACTATACCTGCGCAAACTAAGGTTCGCCATAGGTACATTTCATCATGCTTCGACTTTCCCACCTCTTTGTCCGCACACTCCGCGACGATCCAGCCGACGCCGAAGTCCCTAGTCACCGCCTCTTGGTGCGGGCTGGCTACATCCGCAGGGTCGCCCCGGGGGGCTACAGCTGGCTGCCGCTGGGCTGGATGGTCTTGCGCAATGTTGAGCGAATCGTGCGCGAAGAGATGGATGCAATGGGTGCTCAGGAGGTGCATTTTCCTGCCCTGCTGCCGCGCGACATCTATGACCTCTCAAATCGTTGGACCGAATACGGCGACAATCTGTTTCGCCTCGTTGACCGGCGCGGTGCCGATTACTTGCTCGGCCCAACACACGAAGAAATGTTCACACTCCTCGTCAAAGATTTGTACAGCAGTTACAAAGACTTGCCAGTATCGCTCTATCAAATTCAGACAAAATACCGAGACGAAGCACGTCCACGCGCAGGCATTTTGCGCGGGCGAGAATTCCTTATGAAGGACTCGTACTCATTTGATGTTGACGACGAGGGATTGCAATTGAGTTACGACACTCACCGAGCAACGTATCAACGTATTTTCAAACGGCTTGGTTTGCCGTATGTCATCGTCAAGGCAATGAGTGGCGCAATGGGCGGTTCGATGTCTGAAGAGTTTCTCGCACCCATAGAGGTCGGTGAAGATACTTTTGTGCGCTGTACGTCATGTGACTACGCGGCCAATACAGAAGCGGTCACAACTGCGTTATCCGTCGCGAACGACAGTGACATTTCTGCACCTCAGAATATTCCATCACCTGATTGTCCAACCATTGTCACGCTTGTTAATTTGCTTAACGCTCAGTACGCCCGCGCTGATCGACAATGGACTGCGGCAGACACTCTAAAAAATGTTGTCGTGATGTTGCGTCATCCCGACGGACATACTGAGCCCCTTGTTATTGGAGTCCCTGGGGATCGCGAAGTCGACATGAAGCGTGTCGCCGCGCAAGTCTCCCCTGCAGAAGTTGATGTCTTTGATGAGGCTGCGTTCGCTCTTTATCCAGCGCTCGTGCGTGGCTATATCGGCCCAACAGTCTTGGGCCTCACAAGTACATCGGGTATTCGTTACCTGCTCGACCCACGAGTTGTGCTTGGCAGCGAATGGGTGACTGGCGCAAATCAACAAGACGTTCACGTTGCACATCTTGTGCATGGTCGTGATTTCACAGCCGACGGCACAATCGAAGCGGCAGAGATTCTCGCCGGTGATCCGTGTCCACTCTGCTCATCGCCACTCGAGATTGCACGCGGAATAGAGATCGGTCATGTCTTTCAGTTGGGGCGCAAATACGCCGAGATATTTGGACTTTCGGTGCTTGATAAAAACGGTAAACCAGCCGTTGTCACGATGGGTTCGTACGGCATCGGAGTATCGCGCGCGGTGGCATCAATCGCCGAAGTATTTCATGATGATCTCGGCTTGCGCTGGCCCCGTGCTATCGCGCCTGCCGATGTT
The DNA here is from genome assembly GCA_016463545.1 of Ilumatobacteraceae bacterium. GTDB lineage: Bacteria > Actinomycetota > Acidimicrobiia > Acidimicrobiales > Ilumatobacteraceae > UBA2093. Next base: position 3,778 of record JAEMRC010000049.1, on the reverse strand, counting down.
CATATCGTCATTACGGGCAAGGGCGATGACGGCACAACGCAATTCGCCACCGATCTTTCTCAACAACTTGAGACTGATGGGCTTAAGGTTTTGCTTGATGATCGCGCCAGTGTTTCTCCTGGCGTAAAATTTAAAGATGCAGAATTGCTCGGAATGCCAATCATCGTCATCGTTGGCAGAGGCTTAGCAGCCGGAACCATCGAGGTGCGCGACCGTTTGGCAAACACCACCACAGACGTTTCTTCCGACACGGTTGCTGCTCACATTGTGACCCTTGCTCGAAGTGACGGCTAGTACTCGTCATGCATCTCCTGCGCGGAGTCATCCAACATTACGACTGGGGAACAACGTCGTTTATTCCTGAACTTATTGGTGATACGCCAACGACAAAGCCCTGCGCCGAATTGTGGTTCGGCACTCACCCACTTGCACCAAGCGAAGTTTTCACCGCACAAACTTGGTCGCCGCTCGCAGACCTCACGGGCGAACTTGATGTGTTGGTCAAGGTGTTGTCAGCCCAGACGCCTCTGTCGCTACAGGTGCATCCGTCAGCAGAGCAAGCCCGAGCCGGATTTTTGCGTGAGACAGAGTCGCATACAGACCCTTTGCAGCGGTGCTATCAGGATCAAAACGAAAAGTCTGAATTGTTAATTGCGCTCACACGGTTTGAAGCGCTTTGCGGATTTGCGCCTGTCAAAGATTCTGTTGCCCTATTGAGATCTCTCGGCTGTGATGTTGAAGCAGATGTTTTACAACACGACGGTATTGCTTCGTACTTGTCGTGGGCGTATTCATGCACGCAACCAGTCGTTATGACCAACGCCCCATCGTGGCTAAATAATCTCGCCCAAATGTATCCACATGATCTAAGCCTTAGAGTTGCACCGCTACTCAATTACGTTGTGCTTGAGGTCGGAGAAGCAATCGCCCTTGGTGCCGGAAATCTTCATGCATATCTCGGTGGATCAGGTATCGAAGTGATGACATCTTCAGACAACGTGATACGAGCTGGTTTTACTCGCAAATACGTCGCAGTTCAAGAACTTCTCAGCATTGTCGACACACAAGTTTTATCTGATCCTGTGCAGACGCCCCAACGAGTGGGCACTGCGCTGCAGTATCAGTCGCCAAATAGTTCATTCGGTGTACAAGTGCTTGAAATTGATGGAGTTGCCACCATTGATCCAGAACCTATTCACCGTATTTTGGTGTGCGTGGACGGATCAACAGACGAACTATCGCGCGGTTCTGCTGGTGTGATTTTGCCTCATGAGTCACTCAAACTGCGTGGCAACGCACGCATATTTGTGTGCGCAGGGAGTCGCTAGAAAATTTATTGTCCTGCGACAGTTTTGCGAATTTCGACAATGCGATCATGGTCGTGATTAGCGTCTTCGCCTTTATCGTCAATTGCTTTGGCTCGATCTCTGGCGGCTTCTCGCTCTGCCAATACGGTGTCTGCGCGTGCAATCGCTGCGTCGGTGCCGTGTTCGTGAATGAACTCAGCCCACTCAACAAGCGATTCAACCATTTCTGATTCTGGAACTACGGCAACATTGCGACCCTTGACAAATAGGTGTCCCCGTTTGTTTCCGGCAGCAATACCTAGATCTGCCTCGCGTGCTTCGCCAGGCCCATTGACAACGCAGCCCATAACGGCGATCTGCAGTGGCAACTTGCGATCAGCAAATGCTGCCTGTGCTCTGTTGGCAACATCAATGACATCAATCTCTGCACGTCCACAACTGGGGCATGCAATCAAGTCGACATTTTTGCGTTCTCGAAGACCGAGTGCTTCGAGTAGCTGTCGACCAGCGCGTGCTTCTTCGACTGGGTCAGCGGTGAGGCTGTAGCGAATCGTGTCACCGATGCCCTCCAGCAAAAGTGTGGCGATGCC
>JAEMRC010000049.1:0-1781 GCA_016463545.1 Ilumatobacteraceae bacterium | reverse complement strand
CGTTCGTAGAGTTCGGGGTCAAGTGAGCCACCGTTAACGCCGATGCGAATTGAAATGTTGCGATCGCGCGCCTCGCTTGCAACAGCGCGAATATGTTCTGGCTTTCGAATGTTGCCGGGGTTGAGGCGTAGTCCATGAACACCTGCATCCATTGCGGCGAGCGCCATCTTGTACTGATGATGGATGTCAGCAATGATCGGTATCGGCGAACGCGGAACAATCTGGGCGAGTCCTTCGGCGGCGGCTTGCTCGTTACATGTGCAGCGCACGATGTCACACCCAGCAGCAGCCAGTGCGTAGATCTGTTGCAAAGTACCTTCGACGTCGGCCGTCTTTGTAATGGTCATGGACTGCACGGTGATCGGCGCACCACCGCCAACGGCAACCTTGCCCACCATGATCCCGCGAGTTGTACGTCGTTCAAACATCAGAGACAGTGTGTCAGAAAAATTCGTTATCCGCCCATTGGGCGCGTGATATCAAGATACAAACCAGTGAAGAGCAGTAATGCCAACAACGCCACCACTGTGGTTGCCACGGGGATCATCTTGGAAATGTCTGCTCGATACACCTTGCCACGGCGAGACCGCAGGCGTTCGTATGTAGCAATTGCAGCGTGTCCACCGTCAAAGGGCAGGAGTGGCAACATGTTGAAGACACCAACAAATACGTTGATACTGGCCAGCATCAAGATCACACCCTTGAGTCCTTCTTGACGACCAACCGTGCCACCCATTTGGCTGGCACCGACAACAGTGCTTGGTCTGGTGTTGATATCTGCGTCTTCATTAGTGAGATGTTCAACTGAATTGACTGGATTAAGAACTGTCACGACTCCTTTAACGGACATACCCACATCGCTGACCATGTCGCGAAAACTTTGCCATACAGCAGCAGGCGGCGACAGTTTGACGTAATCACGGCTCCAGGCGCCAACACCAAAATATGCAATCTCTGGATTTGCTGGATTTTGAATCATCGTCACCGTCGCGGTGCGTTGCTCTTTGCCATGACGATAGGTGACCTCAACGCGATCCCCTGGCGAGGTGGCAACAATTTGTTCGATCAGATCTGAACGTTCGTACACCCGCACATTATTGAAAGACTCAATGACATCGTCTTGCACGATTCCGGCTGATCGTGCAGGAGTTTCGCCTTCGACAAGTTGCATGACAGCGACCTTGCCTGTTTCTTGAATGCGTCCGGCAAACGAATACACCGCAACAAAGAGCGTCAGGGCAATGAGCAGATGCATGACTGATCCGGCCGTGATCACCAACATTCGCTTTGGATACGACTGCGCACGATATGTGCGGGATTCATCTGCGACGTCAACTTCGTCAAGGTTGTTCATGCCCACGATGCGCACAAAAGCACCTAGAGGCAACGCCCGAATACCGTATTCGACTTCGTTTCGACGAATGCTCCATACTCGCGGTCCAAATCCCATAAAAAATTGCGTGACCAGCATTGAACTGCGACGCGCAGTGACGAAGTGGCCGACTTCGTGTAAAAATATTGATATAAGCAAGCCGACAACAAACACAAATGTCCACGGATTTTTGACGGCAAGCCAAGACAACAATGCCAGCACGAGTATTCCGGCTAGATGCCCTTGTCGCGTTGCTTTCGGATCTGCTTCGCCGCCAACTGCTCCGCCTGCGGCCATCTCTGATCGAAAACGCTGATAAAAATCACTCATGCAACGAGCGCCTCCTGCGCTAGGCGACGACCATCTGCATCGGCCGCCAATACATCGTCAATTGTTGTTGGTTGCCAGT
>JAEMRC010000142.1 GCA_016463545.1 Ilumatobacteraceae bacterium | reverse complement strand
GGTCGATCTGACGAATACTACGAACAATGCGTGCGATCTGATCTGCAAGCATCTCGGAGACTCCTGGAACCTTCCTCAGAACAATCTCTTTTTCACGATCCATTTGTGGGTAATCAACATGAAGGAACAAGCAACGACGCTTAAGTGCTTCTGACAACTCACGGGTGTTGTTTGAAGTCAAGAACACTAGAGGAATCTGAGTAGCAGTAATTGTTCCGAGTTCAGGAATTGATACTTGGTATTCCGAAAGAATTTCCAATAGCAATGCCTCGGTCTCCACTTCAACGCGGTCAACTTCGTCAATTAACAGCACTACTGGTTCTTTAGATGTGATTGCCTCCAACAAAGGACGCGTCAAAAGGAATTCGGAACCGAAAATGTCATCGTGAATGTCATTCCATGCATCAGAATTGCGATCAGCCTGGATGCGTAGCAACTGCTTCTTGTAATTCCACTCATAGAGCGCCTTCGATTCATCAAGTCCCTCATAGCACTGCAGGCGAATCAACTTTGCGCCGATCATTTCTGCAACACTCTTTGCCAATTGGGTCTTACCTGTACCAGCAGGGCCTTCGACAAGAATCGGCTTTCCGAGGCGATCAGCCAGGAATACAACGCCAGCTATCCCGTCGTCTGCAAGGTAATTGACGTCCTTGAGGCCGTCGCGGACAGATTGAACAGATTCGAAGCGGTTATCCATAAGTCTTCCAATCTAGTGGCGGGTGCGCGATTTAAAGGCATTGGGCCAAAGGCCTCTGTACCCCATTCCAGCAAGCCACAGCACCTAACCTTCCAGTCATGTTCAAGGACACACTTATTGTCGCAATCGGGACTGCCATGTCTCGCCTTACAGGGCTATTGCGGGTCGTGGTGTTCGGAATCATCATTGGACAAACTGCTCTTGCAGACGCCTTTGACGGCGCCAATAATTCCCCAAACTCAATTTACGAATTGCTTGTCGGTGGGCTTCTTGCTGCAAGCCTCGTGCCATTGTTCACACGCTTTGCGGAGGACGACGACGACGAAGCCACGAACGCTGTAGTTTCTGTCTCGCTCATCGTTCTTGCTATTGCTACAGCCGTTGCAGTGGCAGCAGCACCTTTGATCTTTCAACTATTTTCTCTTCACGTCAGCCCACTTGTTGATCCTGAACAGTTCCGTCACGTCGGCACAATCATGTCGCGTATTTTTCTCATTCAAATTTTCTTTTATGGGCTTACAGCAATCGGTTCAGCACTTCTCAATTCACGCCGCCACTTTTTTGCTGCCGCATGGAGCCCGGTTCTATCAAATGTCATCACCATCACGATGCTTCTCATCATCCCGTTCACCCGCGACGGAACACCCGGCCTAGAAACTGTTCTCACTGATCACACTTTCTTCTGGCTTTTTACAATGTCGGCCACCGCTGGGGTGATGGCAATGGGGCTAGTGCTCATTCCTGCACTGAAACGCGCCAATATCACTCTTCGCTTCACCCCCAACTTTGGCCACCCTGCAGTGCGCACGATGATCAAACTGTCATCGTGGACTTTTGGATATGTCGTTACGAACCAAGTGGCCTTAGTCGTGATTAAGAACCTTGCAGAACCAGGCAGCGGAAATCAAGATGCTTACAGCAAGGCATTTACATTCTTTATGTTGCCCCACGGTCTTCTTGCAATTTCGATTGCCACAACATTTGTGCCTGAACTTGTTCGGCGCGTGCGTGCTGGCGACACAGCGGGTTTCAAATCATGGCTTACTTCAGGAGTGCGCTGGATCAGCATCTTGACAATTCCAGCATCGGTCGCCATCGTCATTTTGGCCAACCCCATCATCAGTGCAATCTTGGAACATGGGCACTTCAACTCCGTCGCATCTCATAACACGGCCCGTGCACTCGCCGGATTCTCTGTTGGGTTAGCGGGCTTCTCTATATTTATATTCTGCCTCCGTGGCTTCTATGCACATGAAGACACCCGTACGCCGTTTTATATAAACCTGTTTGAAAACGCACTGAATATCGTCTTGGCTCTGTACCTAGTAGAGCGGCATGGCGTTCTCGGGTTAGGTCTCTCCTTTGGCATTGCGTACATGGTTTCGTCAGTTCTTGTCTTATGGCTTCTTCATAAGAAGTATGAAGCTGTTCAATGGCTGAGCCTTCTTTCTCTTATCTGGCGAGCCACCGTTGGCAGTGCGGTTATGGGCGCCGCCGTTTGGGGGCTTGAACACGTTTTGCGTCCACGTTCAGGAATGTCGCAACTTGCCGAGTTGTTCCTCTGCATAAGCGCAGGTCTTGTTGTCTACATCGTTGCTCTCTATGCACTTCGGGTTCCAGAAATGCACAACTTTGCTTCGGTCATGCCCACTCGAAGTACAGACCACGAAACAACGTTGTAGTTAATTACTGGTTCGTAAGCACAACGAGATCGTCACGATGCACGGTTTCAACAACCGCCAGATCAACAAGGTCAGCAGTGCGCTTGCCCATGCATGTTGCAACAACATCAGACGACATAGCCGTTAGGCCGCGAGCTAGTAATTCACCCGATTGAGTGACAACTTCGACAACAGCACCCACATCGAATGATCCCGTGACTGCAGTAACGCCAGCTGGGAGCAACGACGTACCGCGCAACACCAACGCATCACGAGCACCTGCATCAATCACTATTGACCCTTCAACTTCCGCAGCAAAAGCGATCCACAATTTCCGCGCAGATAACTGGCGGTCATGCGGTAAAAATCGTGTGCCGATGGCATCACCATTAATCGCTGCCATAACGGCTGAATCAGAGTCGGCTGCAGCGATTACCGCTGTTACTCCAGACCACGAAGCGATTCGTGCAGCCGCGAGTTTCGATGCCATCCCGCCGCTACCCCGGTCAGAACCGGTACCAGACGCCGATACTGACAACAGCGGATCATCTGCTGCGACTACCGATATCACTGTTGCATCAGAATTAGTGCGTGGGTCAGACGTGTACAGCCCTGCAGTGTCTGTTAACAGCACCAGCATGTCGGCAGACACGAGGTGTGCAAGAAGAGCTGCGAGATGATCGTTATCGCCATACCGAATTTCATTATTTGCGATTGCATCATTTTCGTTGATGATAGGGATACAACCCAACTCCAAAAGTCGACCAATCGTGTCACGAGCATGTAAATACTGTTGACGATCAACAAAGTCGTGAGGCACTAAAAGTACCTGCGCGCCGACTAGCGAGAACTGCTTCAGTGCGCTGTTATATGCAGCCATCAATTGTGGCTGACCAACTGCTGACAACGCTTGAAGTGAAAGAACATCGTTCGGACGTTCCGCTAAACCAAGTCCTGCAATCCCCGATGCGACCGCGCCCGACGTCACCAACAACACCTCATGGCCTTGTGCACGTGCAGCAGCCAATTGCTGTGACACCAGCTGAATTACTTCAGTCTTGATGTGTCCCTCTGAGTTAGTAAGTGAGGAAGTTCCTACTTTGACGACGACGCGCATCGCTACAGCATCACACTTCTGGCACGAATTCGAAA
>JAEMRC010000141.1 GCA_016463545.1 Ilumatobacteraceae bacterium | reverse complement strand
CTCAAGGAGCAGAAGGGTTCCTCACAATTGACGGCAAGATTGCCGGAATCATCGATGAGTTGAGTGCCGCACAGGCGGGCACATTGCCATTCACTGTGATGCTTGATTACACAATGTTGACAGCCGGGGCACACAAAGTATCACTGGTGATACACACCAAAGACAATGGCCGCGACGTGTATGAGAATGTCGGAAAATTGACTCGTTGAAATGACTAAGAATCGAATTCTGTTACGACATTTTCTTGTCTACATCGTGTTGACAACTGTGGCAATTGCTCAGCCGATTTTGCAACTGTATGGCGACAATCTCACAATTTTCGTAAGTTCGCGTATCGGCGGTTGGCAAGTACTGCTCTTCGGGCTCATCATTATTCTTTTGCCCCCGTTGTTGATGTCTCTCGGTGAGGTCTTGATCGGATCTATTTTTGCGCGCCATCGCAATCACGCCCATAATTGCTTCGTGTTTACTGGCCTTTGGTTGGTCGTCTTGCTATTGCTCAGGTCGGTTTCTTTTGGGGCATGGCCAGTCGCTCTGTGCGTAACAGCCGTGCTTGCTCTTGGCTTATTGAGGGTGTATAGCAACTGGGATGCAGTGGGCTCGTGGGTGCGCCTAATGTCGCCCCTCGGTCTCATCGTAATGGCGATGTTTGCAGTCTCTGTCAAAGACGTCGTCTGGGTTGCAGACATTGGGGCAGCAGATGTGGTGATCAATAAAGAGTCAACGAACTCTGCTACACCACGTGCAGACATCAGCGTTGTCATGGTGATTCTGGATGAAGCTCCATTGTTTCCACTCCTCAACGCAGACGGGAATATAAATTCTTCACGATTTCCAGGATTTGCATCGTTGGCAAACTCAAGCACGTGGTATCGCAACAATCTTGGCTCTTCGCAGTACACCACATCGGCAGTGCCGTCAATCTTGACGGGAGTATTGCCAAACGGGGCCCCAGCGCCACTAGTTGTCAATTATCCAAAGAACCTCTTCACTCTTCTCGGCGGCAATATGGCAATGGATGTTCAAGAAATCATGACGTCTTTGTGTCCGAAACAACTCTGTGAAAAAGCAGCAGTATCGCCGGGCGATGACATGATGCCCGAGGACAACAACTCTCCAGAAGACGCTGACATAGAACAGGCTAAAGAAACGTCCGAGTTCGGAAGATTTCTTCGGGACACATCAATAGTAGTTGGGCATAAATTATTACCTAAAGGCCTGCGTCAGCATTTGCCAACAATCGATGAGGCGTGGGGAAACTTTGGCGGCACCGCAGCCAATGCTGATCAAACATCCTCGGCCGATTCGACCGTTGCACCTGATGTGTTGCCACAGGAAATCTCAAGCCTTCCGAGCATCCAATACGAGTCCACTGAGACCATGAAAGAGTCAAAACTAAAGTGGAGATCGGGTGGTCCTGTGTCTCAAGTATTGAGAGTAGAGACGCTGACGAAAAGGGCAACAGAGCAGGCGATTCCAACCCTGCACTTTGCACACGTTTTACTTCCGCACCGACCATGGAATCTCACATCAGATGGTCGAAGTTCTGCCAAACCAAATTACGATCAGGATAATCCTAAAGAGATAGATGCAAGTCGTGATCAGTATCAAAAGTTCCTTCATCAGTATGCGGCTACTGACACGATTATTGGAAATCTTGTCGCCAAGTTGCGCGCATCAAAGAATTGGGACCGCACAATGCTGATCGTGACAGCCGATCACGGAATCACCTTTGAGCCCGGTGAGCATAAACGCGATACAAATCCGAAGAGAATTGACACGATGGAAGACCTTTACAGTGTTCCGCTGTTTATTAAATATCCAGACCAAACTATTTTTGAAACAAATGATTGTCCCGTGATGGCTGTTGACATTTTGCCAACAATTTCGGCCGTCAAGGGAATCGATGCCGGCTGGAAATATGACGGCCAGAATCTGCTCAATAATTGTCCTCAGCGACAAGCCAGAACAATCACGTGGCTTACAGGTCGAACTGAACTCATTTCGAGTGTTGAAACTTTGCAGGAACGAGCAGTCAAATACGATCAGTGGGTTTCGTTCAATAGTGGAGTCGACGGCATTTCGGGTATCGCCCCCTATGGTTCGTTGATGAAGTCTCCGGTTGCAGCAACGATTGCGCGAGAGACACGAATATCAAAATGGAGTCTTGAGAAATCAGAGAAGTTTGACAACATTAGTGGCGATCGTTTTGCAGACATTCCGATTGCCTTAAAGGGATCAATTACATTCACATCAACGATGTCAAGTGATGCTGTCGGACTTGTTCTAGTAGACGGTCGTGTTGCGGGAATGATCGGCGAAGTGAGTTCCGCTAAAGCGGGCAGCAAAGTGTCATTTCTGAGCATCATCGCGTCGTCATCGTTGACGCCAGGGCCACACCAAGTCGCATTGGCGATCGCAACTGGCAACCCGTCGTCTCCGACGATCACATATGTTGGCTCGCCTTCATAGTTTCCCTTGATCACCACGACGACATCCTCTTAGGCGTGGATTTGAAGCGTTTTTCGGCTAGTTTGATGAGTTCGTAGGGGAGTAATCAACTACGTTGGCGACGTGGCCGAATGGTTTAGGCAAGGGCCTGCAAAGCCCTGTATCTGGGTTCGATTCCCAGCGTCGCCTCGATTGACTGTGTAGTACGAGTTCTGAAATGTCTACGCAATAACGTTTTGCTGATTCTGTTGTTCATCTGATTTTGCGTGTTTCGTGCACGCCTGCATGGCGCAAACCTGACTGGTGCATTCCTGTCTGGCGGTTCAACACACATCTAACCAGTGGCGGGTGTTTTGGGGTTACCGGTGATGGGTTAGATTGCCATGATGGAAGTGAACGGTTACAAGATTGAACCTGGAGCATTCCTGAGTGGTGCAAACCTACTTTTAGCAAACCTGAGTAGTGCAGATCTGCGTGGTGCAAACCTGTTTCGTGCAGAACTGAGTGGTTCAGACCTGTCTGGTGCAATCCTGACTGCTGCAGAACTGAGCGGCGCGAACCTGTTTTTAGCAAACCTGGCTAATGCAAACCTGGATGGCGCAGGACTGAATAATGCAAACCTGAGTAGTGCAGATCTGCGTGGTGCAAACCTGAGTAGTGCAGTCCTGCGTAATGCAGACCTGCGTGATGCACACTTGGACGGTGCAGACCTGACTGATTCGATCCTGAATAACGCAGACCTGCGTGATGCACACTTGGACGGTGCAGACCTGACTGGTGCAGACCTGACTGGTGCAACAATGCCAGACGGCACAACCCACAGTTAGTTGCCAACACGAATCACATACGAGAGTCAGTGCGAGGAACGCGGGATCAGTGGAGTTGTGGTTATCGTCGTCGATCCGCTCGGCTTAAAGTGATGTCAAAATAACGCAGGATCATAGATGGCGTTCCTCTGGCGTTCCGCGCAATGTAAAAACGTTACGCACTATGGCGATCAATAGAAATAATGAGGGTTTGATTGACTGTTTAGTCCTGCCGATTTCGGCACCCGTGCTGTCGCGGTATAGGTTGAACGCATGATACGAGTCAGTGTTCTATATCCATCAA
>JAEMRC010000140.1 GCA_016463545.1 Ilumatobacteraceae bacterium | reverse complement strand
TTGACAATGATGGAGCCACCAAAGTCATTCATGGAAAAACCACTGGATTGAGACAAGGCTCGCGTTGCGGTGACAACTGCGCCAGACTCGGCCGCATCGTTAAAGGAGGCAACAACGCCCATCTTGATTTCAGATGGAACGCTTTCTTGAGCAAGCAGATCGTCTCGCTCCACCAGAAGCTCGGCAGCAATTTTATAGGCGAGACGATCAGAGCCCGCTGGTTGGGCGTGCTTCATTTGAGTTACACCATTCAACGGGCTGACAACAGAGATAAATTCTGTACCAGTTTTTGTTGCACGACCGAGCAGGGATAACGACCGTTCGCTCGTTACCAAAGTTTGTGCAGCAGGTAACAAGATGACAGACGTGATGCCAGCAGACTTCAACACCGACATTGCGGGTGCATCAATATTGTCAGATGCAATCCACGTGTGACGTTGAATGGTGACTCCGGGAAGAAGTCGATTCAACGTGCCTTCTCCGAACTTCAATTGTGCAATAAATTCAGATGTCAAACCCATTGCTGCAAAAAGAGAAGGATTACACGGCGCAAATGTGGTGTTCACTATGGTTCGATCTTGCAACAATTCGCGCAGTTTTATAAAGAGTTCCGCATCTGCTGGTTGAGAAGAATTAGCAAAAGCAGCAATGATTTCAGGCTGAATTGAGATTGTTACTCTAGAACGAAATGAAGTGAGAAAGGCAATAAGACGAGTCACTGCGTCGCGGGCATTGTCAGTGATAACTGATGTGCCATCTGTTGTCAATGACGGTGGGCCAGTGAGCGAAACAACTGTGCTGAACGGAACCACGGTAATTTCAGACTTCGTGTCACGACGATTGAGAAATGTCAGTACTGAGGTAACGACATCACCCGTTTGTGAATCGACGATGCGAATAGTGAGTGGGTACACACCATCAAACGGAATGGACAACGAAGCACCTTTTTTATCTGTCGTGATGATAGGGATAACAGCAATGAGGTGTCCTGCGTAATCGCGAGTGATACGCGACATTCGATAACTGATGGAGTCTGTTACTGCTGGGATGACATCGCCGTCTGCGATGGAGCGAAATGAATCGCGTGAAGCAACACGACGGTGCAGAAGAAATTCAAGGCGATCGTCAGCTGCAACAAATGTGTCGAGGTTGGGAGACAGTACAAATCGTGCATTCACTGAGGTGAACACATTGAACGGCTGCGACACAATTTTTAGCTCGGGTGGGCCGAGTTCGGCTGTTTGGGTGCCAGCATGAACCTGGGTAACGGGCGCTGCAATGCCCAGCCCAACAAAAATCACTGCCAGAAGCCGCATGAATCTCATACCGACAACTGCCGGTCCATTACTGAAAGGTTGTAGTCAAGCGGAACAAATCCATTGTGTTCATAAATAGATAGAGCGGCGGCGTTCGAGACCTCAGTGTTCACAACTGTTGACCGGCATCCGCGTGCATGAATCCATGACAGTGCATTCTGTACCAATGAACTGGCTTCTCCACGGCGTTGAAAATCGGGATGAACCGCAAGTCGTTGGATAAACCCATACGAGTCTGTGATTCCAGCAATGACAAAACCAGACAACTCATCATCAATACGCGAGACAAAGATGCGTGCCCGACGTGTGGCATGAAGAGCTTCACGAAATGTCTCGTGATCCATCATCCACTCTTGGCCAAACGCTGCGCGATCGATGCGAAGAATTGCCTCAACAACTGACGACGCAGGCATACGAGACATGGGAAAGCGCGGTCGAACGGATCGCAAAGGCTGGGCGACGGTAACTGCCCCTTCGTCGATTCGTTCCAACAGAGTCAGTTTTTGTGAAGTGGCAAAACCAACCGATGAAAGAGCACTTGCTGCAATGGGGGCAAGGGGGGAAGTGCGAACACTGTCGTAGCCCCAGCGCGACAAGGTGTCGACCCAGGTCTGCAAGATGGGGGTATCAGGCAACTGCACGGTTGGGCTGTGTGAGCCACTTATTAATAGGGCAGCTCTGCTCGGAACCTCTGGCCACGGGCGGGCGCGGGCGGTTGTGGCTCCGGACCAAATGACCCCTGCTCGGGAACGCTGCTCGACCAAACTCACCCCATGACCGTAGTGCGACTGATCCCCGCGATGCCGAAAACTGGCAGAAATAGCGGGTACCACCTCTTCGGGCGCTTGGGTGCCTAGCCTTCATCTGTCATGTTTCCGCCGCGCTTTGCCCCAATTCTTCAGGAGATGGAGCCCCTTGCTGCCCTTTTTCGTGAAGCGGGCCACCGGCTCTTCCTGGTCGGTGGCAGTGTGCGCGATCTGTTCATTGGTGACTCTGATGCCGGCACCGACCTCAGCCTGATTGACTTCGACGCCACGACGACTGCCACCCCCGACCAAATCAAGAAAATTGTGCAACCAATTGCCGATGCTTTGTGGACTCAGGGCGAGCGGTTCGGCACTATTGGTTTGAAAATTGGTGAGCGCACCTACGAAATCACTACTCATCGTGCAGAGGCGTACTCGCCTGATTCACGTAAGCCCGAAGTGCAGTTTGCCACTGACATCGAAACTGATTTATCTCGTCGTGATTTCACCATTAATGCAATGGCATTGGAACTCACAACAGATACTCCGGTGCTTGTTGATCCGTTTGGTGGTCTTGCCGACTTGATGGCCCGCGTGTTGCGTACGCCATTGTCAGCAGAAGAGTCGTTTAACGATGACCCGTTACGTATGTTGCGTGCTGCGCGATTCATTTCTCAATTAGAAGTGGAACCAGATCCGTCGATTACAGCTGCTGTAACTGCAATGGCGGATCGACTCACCATCGTGTCTGCCGAGCGAGTCCGTATTGAATTTGACCGACTGATGACAACGAAGAGACCAACATTTGGTTTGTGGTTCTTGGTTGATACTGGTCTGGTTGATCATTTCCTTCCGGAAATGAAATTGATGCGCCTGGAACAAGACCCTATTCACAGGCATAAAGACGTATTAACGCACACTCTTGCAGTTGTTGAGAACGTGCAGCTTGACCCCACTCGCGAATTTGATTTTCGTATCACTCGTCTTGCAGCGCTTTATCACGACATAGGTAAACCACGCACACGTGGTTTCAAAGAAGGCAAGGGCGTTACATTTCATCATCACGAAGTTGTTGGTGCACGCATGACCCGTGAACGCATGAAAGCGATGAAGTATCCGAACGCTGATATTGAAGCAGTGTCTGAATTAGTAGCTATTAGTGGACGTTTTCACACGTATCAAATGGGTTGGACCGATAGCGCAGTGCGTCGCTATGTGCGTGATGCCGGTGACTATCTAGGCGAACTCAATGTGTTGGTGCGCTGTGACTGCACCACACGTAACGAAAAGAAAGCAAACATTCTTTCGCGCCGCATGGATGAAATGGAAGCGCGTATTGCTGAAGTTGCAGCTCGCGAAGAGCTCGCATCACTGCGTCCGGAAATTGATGGGCAGCAGGTGATGGAATTACTTGGTGTTCCCGCCGGTCCCGCGGTCGGCGCGGCATTGGAATTCCTGATGGATATTCGCTTGGAAGAAGGAATTCTCGGTGAAGCAGCCATCGTGGCTCGCTTGCGCGAATGGTGGGCTATCAATGCCGATGATGTGTCGAAACTCAAAC
>JAEMRC010000048.1:7146-14321 GCA_016463545.1 Ilumatobacteraceae bacterium | reverse complement strand
CATGTCGCGATACGTCGGACCCAGCAGTGGATGAAACACGCTCACCATGCCTTCGAAACGAAAGATCGAACCGTGCACAACGGGGATACCAAGTTTTACGCTCGCATCGTTGAGCAAATAGCGACTCGGAAAATTATCAGCACCATCAATAATGACGTCGTAGCCGTCAATGATATTCATGATGTTTTCTGCAGCCAATCGCGTGTCGTAGGTGACGACATTCACATCAGGGTTGAGTCCTGTCAGTGTCTTTTTTGCTGAATCTACTTTGCGGTCGCCGATGCGATCCATGTTGTGCAGAATCTGTCGTTGCAAGTTAGACGCATCTACTTCGTCCATGTCAACGATTCCGATTGTGCCAACACCAGCAGCAGCCAAATACAACGCCGCTGGTGATCCAAGACCGCCTGCACCAAGCAACAACACTTTGCTCGCTAGTAATTTTGCCTGACCTTCAATGCCAACTTCTGGCAACAACAAGTGCCGTTGATAGCGATTGCGTTGATCGGCCGTCAATGTCACGGGCATGCGCCAGGAGCGACCTTCGTCTTTCCATTTTCCGTATCCACCGGCCATCGACAACACATTGGTGTATCCAAGAATCTGCAATGTCTCAGCAGCAAACGCACTGCGAACGCCACCTGCGCAATAGACAACAATCTCTTGATCTTTGTCGAGTGCCTTTGCCTCGATTTGAGCCTCGAGGTGCCCGCGCGGAATATGCACTGCATCCGGAAGTGCACCTTGGTCGTATTCATCTGGTTCGCGCACATCCAAGATCAACACGGAGCCTGAAGCAATTCGTTGCTGAGCAACGGCAGTATCAATTTCGGTGATGCGCGATTTGGTAAGCGCAAGGAGTTCTCTAAAACCAGCCATATTAAAACCCTACCTGCTAAGTCGGGATTCCAGCATCGCTCATAATCGTCGCCAGTAATTCGCTGATATCGCCCACCGCCACGGCCCCCGCGCGGTCATCCATCGACGTGGGTTCACCATTGATGATGGCCACTTTTACTCCCCTCGCCCGAGCCCGCGGAACCATGTTGTTGACAGGTCCCACCGACAACGTGGTGCCAATTGCAATCAAGAGTTCGCAATTCTCGGCATACGACAAGGCCTGATCAAGAATTCCAGGGGCAAGAGCCTGTCCAAAACTAATCGTGTCACTTTTTAAGATTCCGCCACACAGTTGACAACTCGGATCAGGGTCTCCGGCTCGCACACGGTCGAGTGTTGATTGCATCTCACGCCGATCTTTACAATCCCAACAAATGCTGAATCGAAATGTTCCATGAACTTCTACAACTTTGTCTATCGGAATCCCAGACTGCTGATGTAGGCCATCAATATTTTGAGTAACGACAGCATCAAGTTTGTGAGCCGCATGCAATCCAACAATTGCGCGATGTCCATTGTTTGGAATCGCACTCCATGCCGGCGACTCCAAGCGGGTACGCCATGCCAATTGGCGAATCTCAGGATTCTCTAAATAATGACTGAGTGTTGCAACTTTTTCTGCTTCTGGATTCTTGGTCCAGACTCCGTTTGGTCCGCGAAAATCTGGGATGCCAGAGTCAGTCGATATCCCTGCGCCGGTGAGCACCACAATGCGTGAAGACTGGCGAATCCACTCTGAAATTTGTGGCGCAGACATGACTGTATTTTATCTACTCATTGGCGCAGAATCATTTCCGTGCGACACATTGTGCGAACACATCTATGAGATGGAACACACACTGCACATACCCGACACTGGCCTACTTCATCTCGTGCCTTGGCGAGATGAACTCGTCGAAAGCCTCGGCTACGACATCAGAGGCAGTTATGTTGAACGTTTTTGGCTCCCGACATTGGGGCCCACTGCAACGTGGATACTTCGACGGTCAGCAGATGTCTTTGATGCGTTCCCCCATGGCACAACAATTGACCTTGCCGACATGGCTGCCACGCTTGGGTTATCTTTCGCAGCAGGCAAAAATTCGCCATTTGCGCGATCACTCCAGCGATGCGTGATGTTTGGTTTTGCCCAACCAACGCATGCTCATGCAGACGGTCTTGCGGTTCGTCGCGTTGCCCCACCGCTACCGCAGCGCTTCGTTCAGCGACTGCCGCCTTCACTTGCCGTCGCATTTAGCGAATTGGAAACTGACCCCACTTCACGTGCTGTACCGTTGCGCCATGCGGTTCACAGCCGCGACTCATCTATCTGACACACTACAAAGATGGATCTTTATCAAGCCCTCTATACGACCAGAGCAATGCGTCGAGTCAAACCTGACCCCGTACCTGATGATGTCATTGCAAAGTTGATGGATGCCGCAGTGCGTGCGCCATCTGGTGGCAACACTCAAAAATGGCGATTTCTTTTTGTCACAGATGACGCAAAAAAATCAGAGTTACAAAAGTTGTACTCAGCCGGTCTTGCCGAACTTAACGCCACTCAATATAAATCAGTGATGGATCTCATCCGCGATGGTGACCCTCTCGATCCTTTGGTTATTCAAGCCAAAAAAACAAATGCATCCGCAATGTGGCTATCTGAAAATCTTCACAAAGTGCCTGTGCTCTTGTTCGCATGGGGGAAACCAAATGGTGAAAGTTCTCTCTTTCCGGCCTTGTGGAGTTTGCAACTTGCAGCCAACGCCGAGGGACTCGGAACGTCGCTGACAACACTGTTATTTAAAAAACACACACAACAGGTTCTTGATATTCTCGGCGCTCCGCCAGTAGGTGAATGGGTTCCGATGGCCATGATCACAATCGGATACCCCACCGGTAAATGGGGAGTAGCAAAAAGACAGCCTCCGCATGAGGTTGCATTCGCCAACACATGGGGAAACCCCGTTACTTGGACTGTTCAACAACCAATGTGGCCCGAAGCCACACTCTGACAAAAGTTAGATACCGATTCGTTGCGCGAGCAACTCGCGGTGATAGGTCGGATCACCAAAGATCAGTTCGCTTGACTTTGCACGCTTGAAGTACAGGTGTGCTGGGTGTTCCCAGGTAAAACCAATACCACCATGAATCTGAATGTTCTCGGCTGCTGCATGGAAATATGCCTCGCTGCAATATGCCTTGGCGAGCGATGCAACTGAAGGAAGTTCGTCGTTCATCTCACTTGCACACCACATGCCGTAGTACGCAGCAGATTTTGCTGACTCAACTTCAAGCAACATGTCTGCACACTTGTGCTTAATTGCCTGGAACGAACCGATTGGACGACCGAACTGAACACGCACCTTGGCGTATTCCACTGCCATCTCGAGCACCTTTTGTGCTCCACCGACTTGTTCTGCTGCAAGAGCAACCGCGACAAGGTCAAATACCTGAGACAACACGTCCCATCCTTTGCCCTCAGTTCCGATCAACGTTGCAGGTGTACTCGCAAATTCAAGCTTGGCTTGCTTGCGTGTTTGGTCCATCGTTGACAATGCTGTGCGAGTCAAACCTTTTGCTTTTGCATCAACTGCAAACAAACTGATTCCCTTGCTTGTTTTTGCAGCGACAATGATCAGGTTGGCAGTGTGTCCGTCAATGACGAACATCTTTGTTCCGGAGATTGTGAAATCAGTTCCGGATCCCTTGGCCTCGATTGTGACGCCTGATGCGTCCCACTTGCCGGATGGTTCTGTCACTGCAAGTGTGGCAATTGTTTCGCCACTCGCAATGCCTGGGAGATGCGCTTTCATTGCTGCTTTGTCACCTGACAACAACAATGTGTTGGCTGCAAGAACGACGCTCGAGAAATACGGAGCGCACAACAACGCACGACCCATTTCTTCAAGCACGACACCGAGCTCAACGAATGAGAACCCTTGTCCACCAAACTCTTCTGGAATAGCGAGACCTTGCAGTCCCATCTGATCGGCCATCTGGCTCCACACAGCAGCGTCAAAGCCATCTGTTGTTTCCATCTGTTCGCGCACGGCTGACTCGGCTGACTTTGACTCCAAAAAGGAGCGGACCATCTTGCGGAGTTCTTCTTGTTCTTCACTAAAGGCAAAATTCATGGACTCATTGTGACTCCAAACAGCGCACTCTCACAAATCGGAGTGTGTACACATGAGTACACAAGTCACGCTAGGCTGAACTCATGGGTGACCTGGGCATTCGGCAACTGCGCCAAACACTGGCAGCAACTGTGCGACGCGCCAAAACCGGTGAACGCCTGATCATCACGATTGATGGTGAGGCCGTTGCCCAACTCGGACCAATCGATGCTCCCACCCACGAAGTAACTGTCGCAGAACTCATTGCTCGGGGACTCGTGATTGCTCCGCGACGTCGAGTCGCGTATGTATCTCGCGAACCTATTGTGCTGTATGCGGGTGTGCGCATTGACCGCGCAGTGCAAGAGGTTCGTCAATGACACTTTTTCTTGACGCCTCTGCTCTTTTGGCTCTTCATGTTGACGGCCCGTACCACATCGTTGCGCGTGGTGCACTTGGCTCAGACCCACAATGGTGTGCAAGCGCATTAGCCCTGACAGAGACAATTGCCGCCATTGGGCGTGTCACAGAAGAATCCATCTTGCAACGAGACATCGAGGATGATGTGCGCAATACATGGGACTTTATCCATATCGTTCCCGTCGATCAGCGCTGCCTTGAAGACGCCGCAGTGATCGCACACGATCAGCCGATTGGCGTCTCAACTGCAATTCACCTCGCTGCTGCATCGCGCCTGCCCCAACCAGTGACTTTTCTTACGTTTGACTCGCGGCAAATCCCCGTTGCCCTCTCACTTGGCTTTGATGTTGTGTCAGGCTAGAGCCATGACCACGTTGCACTACTCCGATGCCGACCTAGAAATTCATCGTGTCGTAGTTGGCAAGTACGACAACAATGTCTTTGTCGTTCGTTGCAAAGCAACCGGTGAGGCAGTGTTGATCGATGCAGCA
This sequence comes from Ilumatobacteraceae bacterium, assembly GCA_016463545.1. Classification (GTDB taxonomy): domain Bacteria; phylum Actinomycetota; class Acidimicrobiia; order Acidimicrobiales; family Ilumatobacteraceae; genus UBA2093. The sequence continues at coordinate 9,415 of JAEMRC010000048.1, read as the reverse complement.
GACGAGCACGAGAAGCTTCTTGAACTCTGTCGTTCACTTGGCGTGACACGCGTTCTCGAGACTCATGGGCATTTTGATCACATTCAAGCAGTGCCCGCAATGCGTGAGGCCGGATACGAAGTCGCCGTCACGGCTCTAGACGCACCGTATTTAGTAGATGTTGGCTACGACGTTTTTATCGCTGACGGTGATGTCATTGAAGTAGGACGCCTCCGTCTTGACGCAATCCAAAACCCAGGACACACTCCGGGTTCAATCAGTTTTGCCGTGCAGGGCGCACCAATACTGTTCACTGGTGACACACTTTTTCCGGGTGGCCCCGGCAACACAAAACTGAAAGGCGGTGACTTTGCCGCGATTATTGATTCGCTTGACAAAAAATTATTCCGTTTTCCGGACAACACAATTGTTCTGCCTGGTCATGGCCTAGACACGACCATCGGCAACGAGCGACCACACATACAAGAATGGGTTGACCGTGGTTGGTAAAGAGTCAACCTACGTGCTTGGCGCAATGGTGCCATCCTCGTTGCCAATTGCTCATGCAACAGAAAATGTTTCTGTCAATGCAAGACCACTGAGCACCAACAGACAACTTCTTCGCCGTATTTCTTCGCTTCGAAATGCATGGACACTTATATTTTTATATCTCCAGACAATTCTCATCATGTGGGGAGCCATAACGTATCCATTGTTCGGTATCCCGATTGCGTTTGTGCTTATGGGTCGTGCGCATGCACAATTTGCATCGCTCATGCATGAGTCTGCACACCGTGTGCTCTTTGCCAACAAGCGCATGAATGACTCTGTTGGCCGATGGCTCCTTGGGTTCGTCGTTTTCACTAGCACTGACGCCTATCGCCGCGTACACATGGCGCACCATCGTCAAGAGTTTGGCCCGGACGAACCGGACATCGCGCTGTACGCCAACTATCCCATCACGCTGGCAAGTTTTCAGCGCAAACTTGTGCGCGATGCCACCGGTCAAACCGCAATCCGTCTATTACGTCAACAAATGCGCGGCGTGACATCACCCGACGCGCGAGTGCGTCACACGCTCTGGAAAATGATTGCCGTCCAAGCCTTGCTATTTGGGATTTGTATAGCGCTCGGGCATTGGTGGATCTATCCCGTACTTTGGGTGCTTCCGTTTCTTACGATGTGGCGCGTGATCAACAGGTTGCGATCAATTGCAGAACACGGTGGCCTGCGCGCCGACTCTGATCGTCGCGTCACAACCCATTCGGTGCGACAGAATTGGCTTGCGCGGTTCTACCTTGTGCCCTACAACATCGGCTTTCATCTTGCTCACCACGTCGATGCCGGGCTCCCTTTTCGCTCACTTCCAAGATTTCATCGCCAGCTCCTGAGCGCTGGGTACGTGGCCGACCCCTATGAATACACGTCATATCGGCAGTTGTGGATCGCCCTGAGAGCGGCCTGAATTAGCACTACGTCCATAGTGCTAATCCGTGTCGGGCGCCTAGAATATGAGCGTGACCGAATTATTTCGCATTGACAATCTGCACGCTCGGCCTGTCGCCGACGAAGGAGACCCGATTTCCCCATCTATCTTGCGGGGGTTGTCGCTCACAGTCAATGAGGGCGAAGTCCACGCCATCATGGGCCCTAATGGCTCAGGTAAATCGACTCTAGCGAGCACGCTTCTTGCGTCGCCAGAATATGAAGTCACTGAGGGTCGATTGCTTTTCCATGGCGAGGACATCACTGACTGGTCCACAGATGTACGCGCCAAGGCCGGAATATTTCTTGCGTTTCAGTATCCGCAAGAAATCGCTGGTGTCTCAGTGATCCAATTTTTACGACAAGCACTCTCAGCACGAAAAGGGATCGATCTTTCAATTCTGGAGTTGCGTTTGTCTGCAATGGATTGGATGAAACGCCTCGGCATGGACTCGTCTTTCGTTGATCGCTATTTGAACGAAGGATTTTCTGGTGGAGAAAAAAAGCGCAACGAGATTATGCAGATGGCAATCCTTGAGCCAGAAGTAGCAATTCTTGACGAGACAGATTCCGGACTTGACATTGACGCACTTCGCACCGTGGCTCAAGGTATCCGCGAGGTTAAAGCAGACCGATCCAAACTTGGCATCGTTCTCATTACTCACTACCAACGGCTCCTTGACGAGCTCCAGCCTGACTTTGTGCACATCATGATCGACGGACGAATTGTCAAGTCTGGCGGGATGGAAGTTGCAGTCGAACTAGAGAGCAATGGCTACGAGGCATACAAGGCCTGACATGTCCC
>JAEMRC010000048.1:0-7046 GCA_016463545.1 Ilumatobacteraceae bacterium | reverse complement strand
AACCTGATCGTTCGCACATGGGGAATCGCCAATCTCAAACAAGGCGACGTCGTCGTTCTCACTCACATGGAGCACCACGCCAATATTGTTCCGTGGCACATGCTTGTCGCTGAGCGCGGAATCGTGTTGCGTTATATTCCCATCACTCCTGACGGTCAACTCGATCTCAGCAACCTTGATGCACTTCTCACGGATGCCAAAGTGTTGTCATTTACTTCTATGTCTAATGTGCTCGGAACAATTAATCCTTCTAAATTTCTCTGTGCTGCCGCGCATCGCGCAGGTGCAATCGCCATTGTTGACGGATGCCAATCGGTGCCACATATGGCCACTGATGTGCAGGACATGGGTGCCGATTTTCTTGTCTTTTCTTCGCACAAAATGTGCGGGCCGTCAGGCCTTGGCCTGTTGTGGGGACGCCAACAGTTGCTGGATGCAATGCCGCCATTTATGGGCGGCGGAAACATGATTGCCGACGTGCGCCTTGATGGTTTTACTTGTGCTGAACTACCGGCCAAATACGAGGCTGGTACTCCGCCTATCACCGAAGCAATCGGACTCGGTGCTGCAGTCGCATACCTCTCTAAGATCGGCATGAACAACATCCGTGCCCATGAAATCGATCTTGCTACATACACAATGAATCAACTCACGCAACGATTCGGACAGGACATCGTGATCCACGGTCCGACCAATATCGAAGTACGCGGAGCAACACACAGTTTTGCTTTTAAAGACCTCCACCCTCACGATGTCAGCCAGGTTCTTGACCAGAACAATGTGTGTGTCAGGGCGGGCCATCATTGCGCCAAACCCCTGATGCGCTTGCTCGGAGCCAATGCCACAGTGCGTGCCAGTTTTTATCTCTATAACAACCACCAAGATGCCGATGCCTTGTGCGATGCTTTAGAGCAGGCAAGCGAATTTTTTAGTCCCTCTTAACCACTCCAACACACTAGGAACCCTCTATGCCAGGTCTTGAAGATCTCTATCGCGAAATCATCCTTGATCATTATCGCAGTCCCCGAAATCGCGGTGAATTGCCTCCACCTGCTGTGCGCACAGAAGGTCATAACCCACTCTGCGGAGATGAAATCCAGGTCTATCTGGCCGTTGACAACGGCCTCGTCAGTGACGTCAAAATTTCTGGACAGGGATGTTCTATCAGTCAAAGTTCGGCATCAATGATGTCCGCGGCCGTCAAAGGCAAACCTATTGCAGAAGTTCGGTCTATCGTTCGGCGCTTCAAGTCAATGATGACACTCGAAGAAGAAGAGACTGCAGAAGCAGACGATCAAAATGTCAAGCTCGGTGATCTTGAGGCATTGCAGGGAGTCGTTAAGTTTCCCGTTCGCATTAAATGCGCAACCCTTGCATGGAACACATTGCTTCAAGGCCTCGACGAGGCCACTGCATGAAATCAAGGCGCATCGTTGCGCTTGCTGTTTTTAGTTTTATCGCACTCTCACCTTTCGTTGCTTATGCCCAAGATGGCTCAACCGACTCAACTCTTCCTGCAGCAACTATCCCCATTGAGACCACTGTTGTCACGACCACCACGGTCATGCCCTCACCCAAGCAAAGAAACAAAGCCAGCATTGCCCTTGTTCAGGTAATTCTCAGCGAACAACGCGCCTATGTTTATGCTCAGAACAAAAGCCTGATTGCCACTATTCCCATCTCGACTGGACTGGACAACAGCACTCCAAGTGGTGCGTTCAAGGTGTTTTCTAAATCAGCACAGACATTTTATGAACTCAACCCGTCTGAGCGCATGCGATGGATGGTTCGTTTCACCAAAGGGCGTGAAGGCGGAAACATTGGTTTTCATTCGATCCCATACACGGTGACGGCCAAGGGCGAAGTGAAGATTTTCACCCCAATCGGGCTTGCCCCGTCCTCACATGGGTGCATCCGCGTTCGTGACGTTGACGCCAAGTGGCTATTTGCAAACATGGCCATCGGTACACGGGTTGTGGTGAAAAATACTCGCAAGTAATCAAGTACAGTCAGAGCAAGGAGCCAACAACATGTCAACACGCGCAACTTTTACTTCATTCTCAGAATCCACCAAAGACGATTGGTCAAACATCATGGTGGCGATTCAACACACGCAATCAATGGTCGCAGACCGCATCATCGATCAAATGAGCATGCTTGGCGATGACTACGGTGGTTTCCCGGTCAGCAGACTCGAACATTGTCTTCAGACCGCTACACGAGCGCAACGTGCCGGAGAAAATGACGAGTACGTATTGTGCTCATTGATCCATGACATTGGCGACAACCTCGCTCCGATGAATCATCCAAGTATTGCTGCGGGCATCGTGAAACCGTTTGTCAATGAGGCCAATCACTGGATGGTTCTGCATCACGGAATCTTTCAGGGCTATTACTTCTGGCATCACCTTGGACTTGACCGCAATACCCGAGATCAGTTCGTTGATTCACCTTTTTATGACTACACCGAAGAGTTCTGCGCTAAATACGATCAAGTTGCATTCGATCCTGACTACAAGAGCGAGCCACTCGAACATTTTGTTCCGCTCATTCGCAGTACTTTTGCTGCGCGATAGATACTAAGTCGCGCGAGTCGTCAGTCGCACTCCCACAAGAGCCACGAGCAAACCAACAACTGCAAATGCCCCCAAGCGCTCGCCAAAAAGAACTGCACTTTCTATTGCGCTTAATGCTGGTGTGAGAAAAAACAGACTGCTGACTTTTGCGGCTGCCTGTCGGTTCAGCATGTACAGCATCACAAGCACGGCAACAATTGACAAGATCAAGACTGCCCACGCCAGTGATAACCACGACTGGGCCGTCGAATGAAACTGCCAGTGCTCGTTGAGCACAGCCCCAAAACACAACACGACTCCGGCAGATACATACTGCACGGCTGTCCCAGCGAGTAATGGAATATCTGTCCCCTTGGCTCGCTGCAATAAAGTTCCGGCAGCCATTCCAGAGATCGCCAATGCCATTGCGATCAAACTGATGCCCGTAATTTTCACCGAAGAACTCGATTGCATTTTTTCAACGACCACTACCCCAACTCCGATTACCCCTAGCGCGATACCCCGTCTTTGTATTTTGCTCAGAGGCTCTGCCAAAATAAGACGACTCGCAACAGCGGTAATGACCGGGTGAAGACCCGCAATCAATGCGATCAAGCCTGACGGCAAGCCATGATCTGCTGCCACAAATACTCCACCTAAATACAAGCCATGCATCAGAACGCCAACAATTGCAGCAACACCAATGTGTTGACGATTGAGTCGTGTCGTTTTGGTGAACTGTGCGAACAATATCAGCACGACTGCTGCAAAGAACATCCGCAATGTCAAGAAAGTCAATGGTCCGGCGTCGCGGGTTCCGTATCTTGCAACGATGAATCCTGTGCTCCAGAGCACGACAAATATTCCAGGAGCAAAGCGCTCCATGCGATAGGTGGTGCTACCTACCACTATTTCATGCCAAGAAAACGTCCCAATTTGGTTCGCCTACCTGATCGCGACATCGGAATCCCGGTTGCTCGAGAGACACTGCGCTTTGCTTTTGTTACCCCTAATGCGCGTTTCCACGAGAAGGTTAGTCCGGGTCCTAGTTTCATGTTCCCAACATACACCTCGGTCACGGGGGGTGATTGAGTTACCTAATATGACACCATGTCACGACAGAATCCACGGTCGTGGCCAGAAGGTTTCATGTGGGGAACAGGTGCATCATCGACGCAGTGTGAAGGCGCCGCCCCCGCATCGGATTGGTATGACTGGGAACAAACCGCGCATGCTCCACTCTCGGGCATGGGCAATGACTTTGGTACGCGATACTCCCAAGACTTCGCTCTACTTGCTGGACTTGGATTAACTCATCATCGACTCTCTATTGAATGGGCGCGCATTGAACCCAACGAAGGCGAGCGTGATCAGTCAGCAATCACCCATTACAGAGAAATTCTTCTCGCAGCAAAAGAGGCAGGCATTCATCCATGGGTGTGCCTTCATCATTTCTCTCTACCGACATGGTTTGCGCGGCTTGGTGGATTTTTAGTTGAAGAAAACCGCACGACGTATTGGCGGCGACATGTTGATTTTATTGCCGAGACGTTTGGCGATCTCGTTGAAGGTTGGCAACCTGTCAACGAAACCAATTACTACCCCACTGCTGCATATCTTGGACGCGGGTGGCCGCCAGGACACAACGATCTTGAGGAGTGGCGCACGGTCAGCCAACAGATTCATCTCGCTACAGCAGAGGCAGCATTGCAACTCAAGCAAACTGGTGCACCAGTCGCGTCAATATTTGGACTCTCTACTCTTGAACTGCTCGATGACGAACCACAAACACATGAATTTGCTAAACGATTTTACAGTATGAACTGGAACGCCGGTCTAGGACTACATACGAACGGAGTGTTGCGTATTAATGGTCGCGACCCCATCGAACGACCTGACCTAGCCAATGTGTTTGACCTGATCGGGTTCTCGTATTATTGCGCCTTTGGCGTGCGCAATGGCCAACTCGCCATGTATCCCGATACACAGACGCCGTCACCATTGGGCTACGCGATCTGGCCAAACGGTTTGTCGCTTGTGCTTGAGCGTCTTCATGCCCAAGTGCCAAACACGCCATTGCTGATTGCTGAATACGGCATTGGCACAGCAAACGACACCGAACGCGCTGCGTACTTAACTGCGGGCCTTGACATCACGCATGCTGCGATACAACGCGGAATCGATATCCGCGGTTTCTTCCATTGGACTGCAATTGATAATTACGAATGGCTCCATGGATACGACCTGCAGTTCGGAATCATCAGTCGTGACAGGGTCGTCAAACCAAGTGCTCAAATTCTGCGTGCTGAAACCGCTTCCAGTCGATAAACCCTGTCATAGTATTTATCTACGACAATTTTATGGAGGCTCCAGTGGAACCTGAAATCAGTAAGTTACGACAGCTCAATTTAATTGCTGGATTCTTGCATCTTGCCTCTCTCGCTGCAATCTTGCTTCTCTCCAACGATGCATCTCTTCCCGTAAACGCAACGTATCTCACAGAAGCACCAGGAACTGGAAATTTTTCTGATCCGATTAACTTATTTAATCTCAACATCGGCTACATGGTTGCAGCGTTCTTAGCGCTCTCAGCTTTCTTCCATTTCTTGATCATTTCACCTGCGATGTTTCCTCGTTATGTATCCGGTCTAAAAAACCACATCAATATGTTTAGATGGGTCGAGTACTCGCTCTCGTCTTCCTTGATGATCATCGTCATTCTTCAACTCAACGGAACTGCCGATTACATCGCACTGCTCGGGATCTTTGGTGTCAATGTCTGCATGATTCTTTTTGGCTGGCTGCAGGAGAAATACACATCACCCGGTGATGGCGATCTATTGCCGTTCTTCTTTGGCTGTCTCGCCGGAAGCATTCCGTGGATTGCTACCGCCATCAATCTGGCTTCCCCTAAAGGACCAACCGACGCCACGCCACCAGGATTTGTCTACGGAATCGTCGTCTCATTATTCCTACTTTTTAACTGCTTTGCAATTGTTCAGTGGAAGCAATACAAAGCACGCGGCAAATGGTCTAACTATCTGCATGGCGAACGCATCTACATCGTGCTGAGTCTCGTGGCCAAGTCAGTTTTGGCATGGCAAGTGTTCTCCGGAGCACTCGCTTCGTAGTATCTGATCTTTATTTTGGCCCTATAGTTAACGTATGTCTTCTCAAACTTTCACGATGTACTCGACCCAATGGTGTGGGTACTGCAAGCGCCTCAAATCCGATCTTCGAAAAGCCGGAATCGAATTTCTTGAAGTTGACATCGAAAACGATGATGTATCTGCTGCGCTGGTCGAAAAAGCCAACAACGGAAACCAAACTGTACCGACACTCATTTTTGAAGATGGAACGTCGATGACTAATCCCTCACTTGCCAAAATTAAAGAGCACCTCGCCCTCTGATCACTGAGTAAATACCATCAACCCGAAACCTATCTAGTATGTTTTGTGTTGATGGAATGGACTTCAGACCCCACCGCTTGGAGTGCGCTTGCGGCACTGCTCACGCTCGAGATCGTGCTGGGGGTAGACAACGTTGTATTTATCTCAATCCTTGCATCAAAACTTCCTGTTGAAGAACAAGATAAAGCGCGTAAAATCGGACTTCTTGCTGCCGGCGGAATGCGGGTACTACTTCTGTTGGCTGTCGGTTGGGTCATCAGCTTAAAAAAAGAAATGTTTTCTGTCGGTTCGGTGGGCTTTAGCGGAAAAGATTTAATTCTTTTGGCGGGTGGAATATTCCTTATCTACAAGGCCACCAAAGAAATCCACCACAAGCTTGAGGGAGACACTGGTGAAGTATCCGCCAAGGTCGCTCCTACGTTGGCTGCAGTGATTGGGCAAGTTCTCCTCTTAGACATGGTGTTTTCCATCGATTCAGTCATTACCGCTGTCGGCATGACTACTTATGTTTGGGTCATGGTGATTGCCATAGTGACGGCGGTATTTGTGATGCTTCTCGCTTCAAAGGCCATCTACACTTTTGTTAATACTCACCCTTCAGTCAAGATGTTGGCTCTCGCTTTCTTGCTACTGATAGGTACGACTCTCATTGCCGAGGGGTTCGGACAAAAAATTCCCAAGGGTTACATTTACGCATCGATGACTTTTTCTATTTTTGTTGAGGTTCTAAATATCAGAGCACAGATTAAGAAAAAGCAAGTTGACCCGATTCGTTTACGAGAATCCATCGTGAGCGACGAGGCGTAGGCCTAGTGACCCTCGTTAGTCACGCTTACATCAGAAACCTTCGACAAAAACCACACTTCCAAAATCAGCCAGCTTATTTCGGGTTGAAGTAACTTGCATTTCGCAACCTAACACGAGTGGAGCAGCACTTCGCTCGACATTTGAAGCGCTTGGTCACGTGCAGTTGAGTGCTGTGACTAAACGAGGGCACACCACTATTGGTTTTGGAAACTCAAAGACACTGGGTTAGGCAGCCCAGGAACACGTTGAGACATACGTCGCGAAGAAACCAGC
>JAEMRC010000047.1:4774-14345 GCA_016463545.1 Ilumatobacteraceae bacterium | reverse complement strand
ATGATGATCCATTTGCGCATGAGCGGTCGGGTACTGATCGATGAGCCACATGTGGCACGGCCACTACACACCCATGTGGTGCTGCATCTTGACCAAACGCCATCTCATCCGCAGCATGAGTTGCGTTTTGTTGATCCGCGCACATTTGGAGAAGTCGTCGTCTACGACCCTCATGATGAATCTGGGGTTTTGCCAGAATTAACACGCATGGGGGTGGACCCAATCTGCGACAAGTTTGATGCAGGTGTTCTTGAGAACGCTTTGCGGGGTCGCAGGGGTGCTCTCAAGCCCCTGCTGTTGAATCAATCAGTCGTGGCAGGAATAGGCAATATTTATGCCGACGAAATCTTGCATCGCGCCAAGTTGCGCTGGGATCGGCCCGCTAACACATTGACGAAGCGCCAAATCGGGTTACTCGCCGACGCAGTGACGGATATTTTGCAGACCGCAATCACTGCTGGGGGGTCAACGCTCACTGACACGCAATACGTCGACGTGGATGGGCAGGTGGGGTCATTTCAGGATCAACATAGGGTCTACGGCCATGGTGGCGAGATCTGTCAAACGTGCGGTATTGGCAGGATTCGGCGAGTCATGGCAGCAGGTAGGTCAACGTGTTTTTGCCCTCGTTGCCAGCGCTGACACATTGCACTGCTCATCGTTATTTATCCACAGGCACGACAAATCACTCTTGGAGGCGGTTTTTACATTACTGTCAGAGTGCTGTGTTTTTGAAGTCACTTACTCTCAAAGGTTTTAAATCCTTCGCAGACACAACAGTGCTTGAGATGGAGCCTGGCGTCACCGTTGTTGTCGGTCCCAATGGCTCTGGTAAGTCAAATGTTGTTGATGCCATTGCGTGGGTGCTTGGTGCGCAGGCACCGAGCGCAGTACGAAGTCAAAAAATGGAAGACGTCATCTTCAACGGGACATCAAAGAGATCTGCGCTTGGACGTGCCGAGGTATTGCTCACGATTGATAATTCAGCAGGTCTCCTGCCCATTGATTTCACCGAAGTAACGATTGGGCGAACTCTTTTTCGCAACGGCGAAAGCGAGTATGCGCTCAACGGTGTTGAATGTCGTCTTCTTGATGTTCAGGATCTGTTGTCTGATGCCGGAGTCGGACGTCAACAACATGTCATTGTCAGCCAGGGCCAAATTGATTCTGTCTTAAATGCACGACCAGAAGATCGTCGCGCAATCATCGAAGAAGCGGCCGGTGTTTTAAAATATCGCAAGCGTAAAGAAAGAGCAGAACGTCGCCTTGACGGCACAGAAGCAAATCTCTTACGCGTACAAGATCTCATCCGAGAAGTACGCCGGCAACTGCGTCCTCTTGAACGACAAGCAGATGCGGCACGGCGTCATGGTCAGATCGTGTCGGAATTGCGCGAACTACGTCTTTACTTGTCGGGTCGCGAAATCGCCGGTTTGCGGACGCGACTTCTTGCCTTAGCAACAGAAAAAAATGAGAGCGGTTCAAAAGAGCAAGAAATCCGTCGTCAACTTGCTGCACTTGACACCACCGTGATGAGTTGCGAAGCAGAACTTTCTGCTCGCGGTGACAGCGGCGTGAGTGACGAACTCGTCAAGGTCGAGCAATTGCGCGAACGTGCGCGTGGATTGTCAGCGGTGTTGGCAGAACGTCAACGCTCAATGGAGCGAGACCAATTGTCGCTAATGGCTCAAGATGTTGTCGCAGCACTCGAATCAGAAGCCTCGCGATTGCGCACCGAACTAAACGAGGTAGAGACCGGGCTAGCCGCTGCACTCCCCGAAAGCGAAGCACTGCGTGTTGAAGAAGAAGAGTTTGCAGCACACCGCTCCGGAACAAATGATGAATCACAAATACCCAGCACTACAACGACGGCTGCATCCGCAGCCGCCGAGGTAAGAGGTGAGTTGCGAACAGTTCGAAATACTGTCGAACTCGGACTAGGAGAGATTCATAGACTCTCCACTCGTCTCGAGCAACTTGCATCTCGAGAAGAACAATTAGTCGCCGATAGCGAACGGCTACAGCAAGAACTTGCAGCAGCCGAAGCAGTGGTAGACCCACTGCGAGAAAGCCGAAAAAATGCCGAGGAGCGTCTTTCCCAAGCAGAACTAGGACTCGATCGTGCCCAAGTTGCACGCACCGATGCAGAGACTCGCAGCGCGCACCTTGAAGCGCGACTCGATGCGATGAAGTCTGCGGCCGCACCGACGAGGGCGCGACATGCAGCACAGCAACTTGCCAATACACAAGGTGTGACTGGTGCACTCATCGATCTCGTAGAGGTAGACGCTGGTTGGGATGCTGCTGTCAAGGCTGCACTCGGGGAATTGGTGGCAACTGTTGTGGTATCTGATGCCGCCGCCGCTCAACGAGCGTTGAATGCATTGCGCACCGGAAACTTTGTCGGAGCTGTTCTGGCTCTTGGTGAAGTGCTTACCCCCACTGTCGGAATCGCTCCCGGAACGAAATCACTACGTCAGCATGTGACAGTCGTGCCAAACGCGCCGCAAAGTGTTGGAACTTTTCTCGATTCATTGTTCTCGCGAATTGGTTATGTTGACGACCTAGACCAAGCAATTGGCGTGGCAATGGCACATCCATCAGCAGTAGTTGTCACTCGCAGCGGAGATCGACTTTCACCAATGGGCTGGCGCATCGGTGCTGCAGATGACGCGGGTTCTGTTGAAGTAATTCAGGATGCTCAAAATAAAGCTGCAGAAGCTAAACAAGATCTTGATCGATATTCATCAGGCGTCAATATCTGTCGTAACGAACTACTGGCCGCACGTCAAAGCCTGGCAGATGCACAGCGTGCATTAAACAGTCAAAACGCAATCGTTGAGGGTGCATCAATTGCCTTGACGCATGCCGTGAGCGATCGACGCATCGTGGCGAGCGAGGCAAAGGTCATCTCGGACTCATCTGAAGACACTCGTCAACGGTTGGTCCAACATCAACAACGAGTGACAGAACTTGAAGAAATTTTGCCAGCGCTTGAAAAAACTGAAGCGGCCGAAGTTGCTGCTGCACACGAACTCGGGCAAAATCGTGCCGCTATTGAATCTCGCGCAACTCTGCTGCTGATTCGCCGCAAAGACCTAGATGTACGTATTGGTGGTCTTCATGAAAGGGAGCAATTCCTGCGTGTTCGTTTTGACGAGACTGAGCGACGCCTAGAGGCCAATGATCAAGCGCGCCGTGAGGCAGCGACCCGCCGAACACAAATTGAACGCTCGATATCAGCAGTCACACGCTTATCAGAATTAGTGGCGACACATCGGGCTGCAACAGAGGCACGCCTGCTTGAGTTGCAAGAAGTTCGCCGCCGTCAAAGTGACGAGGTTCGTCAACTTGCGCTACGCCTTGACGAAGCACGCCGAACACGTCATGCCACCGAACAAGAACTCGAAGCCCATCGGGAGCGTTCTCGCCGTGTAGAAATCGAAGAAGCCGAAGCGCGAATGAGACTTGAAGCGACCGTAGAAACATTGCGGCGCGACCTCGAAGTAGAACCTGCAGTTGCAGAAGCAGCACCTCTTCCCGAAGTTCCTGAAGGTGTGACACCAAGCGATCGCGCACGAGCTCTTGATCGTGACTTACGCCTGATGGGACCAATTAATCCGCTGGCACTTGAAGAATTTACCGAACTTCAAAAGCGACATGAGTTCTTAGAAGAACAACTTACAGATGTGCGCAATACCCGACGCGAACTAATGCAAATAATCAAGGCCGTTGACGCTGAAATCCAAACTGTATTTGCGGCGGCATACGCCGACGTAAAAGAGAACTTCACTTTTCTTTTTGGGATGTTGTTTCCTGGCGGAAAAGGGCGTCTTGTTCTGACGAATCCCAATGACATGCTCAACACCGGCATTGAAGTTGAAGCATCGCCGCCCGGAAAGAATATTAAAAAACTGTCGCTTCTGTCGGGTGGCGAGCGATCTCTCACAGCACTTGCGTATTTGTTCGCGGTGTTTCGTAGTCGACCGTCTCCGTTTTACGTCATGGACGAAGTCGAGGCCGCTCTTGATGACGTGAACTTGCACCGTTTCTTGGGGCTCGTGCACGAGTTCAGACGCGACGCGCAGTTGATTATCGTGAGCCATCAAAAGCGCACAATGGAAGCAGGGGACTGTTTAGTTGGCGTCAGCATGCAGCCAGGCGGCTCATCAAAGGTCGTGACCGAACGCGCCACGACACCGTTGTTCTGAGTCTTTGATGATTGCTTCTCAACAACCAATTCTGTTGGCACTTGTTGCTCTCGTGCTGTCATTTGGCGTCGGGACTATTGTTTTTTCCCGTCGCGCATCGCGTGATCGTGCGTCGCTGCCAGATAGCCCCGTCGTCGATGATGTAACGGCTACCGCCGTTGCCGTGCCCACAGAGACGGACCTCGAAGTTGTTGTTGAAACACAACCGGATGTCGCCGATGCAGAGCAAGGTCCAAATTTAAAAACAAGTATTGGTCGAGCTAGATCATTGTTTGCGACGGCATTTTCTGGAATCCGATCCCGCAGCAGCATTGACGAAAGTACTTGGGAAGAACTCGAGGACACGCTGATTCGTGCTGATGTCGGCGTGCATCTTGCGCAAGCATTACTTGCTCCTCTACGCGAGCGCGTGCGAGAGAAATCAATTACTACGCCAGATATGTTGATCGACGCATTGCGAGTGGCCATGAAACAACAACTCAGCGGTGCTGATCGCTCATTGCGCATCGATACAGCGGTGTCGCCAAGTGTGTGGCTGTTTGTTGGGGTGAATGGTGTCGGAAAAACCACGACGATTGGCAAAGTCGGTGCTGCCAAAACTGCCCAAGGCCTGAAAGTTTTGATGGCAGCCGGTGACACCTTCCGTGCAGCCGCGGCTGAGCAATTGCAGACATGGGCCGAGCGTGCAGGTGCAGAATTTGTGCGAGGTTCTGAGGGTGGTGATCCCGCGTCTGTGATTTTTGATGGTATTCAAAGTGCAGCGGCACGCGGGTGCGATCTTGTTCTTGGCGACACAGCAGGTCGTTTGCAAAACAAATCAAATTTGATGGACGAGTTGCGCAAGGTCCGTCGCGTGGCAGACAAGGCGTCTGGTTCTGTCACTGAGGTGCTTTTAGTTATTGATGCCACGACGGGTCAAAACGGACTCGTTCAAGCCCGAGAGTTTGCGGCTGCAACAGATGTCACGGGTGTGGTGCTGACCAAATTAGACGGATCTGCCAAGGGCGGAATTATTTTTGCGATCGAGACGGAGTTGGGTATTCCCGTGAAATTAGTGGGACTAGGGGAGACCGCACGTGACTTGGTGCCATTCGTTGCTGCCGAGTTTGTCGACGCATTATTAGATTAGAGTGAGCCCCATGAAGAAGACAGTTGTCTGTTGTCTTGGTGTTGTGGCAACACTTTTGGCGTCGTGTGGGTCTTCAATAGACGCCATCGAACTGGGCGGTGATGGTGCCCAACGGACATCGCAAGTTGCAAGCGACGCTATTGCAGGGTCAACCGAAAAGATGTGGGCGCCCTACCAAAACATGATCTACACAGTCGAGGGTGACCTCCCTGTACTTGGCGGAACCGGTCAGGCGTATGAAGTCGTACCGAAAAAATTATCTACAGACAAGATCATGTTGTTGGCACAATCTTTTGGGCTCGACGACGACGTTGTACTTGCACCAGGGTCGAACAAAGAAAACCCTAGTTACACAGTGGGTGGCAGCACAGATGGTTCGGCCCCTGGCCTGTATGTAAATGGCGATGCATCGTTGTCATATTGGTCGTACAACAACATAAGCGAACCTTCGCGCACTGTCTGTGCGGTTGCACCGAGTGGTCCTGACTCTTCAGGCGACTCGGCCGTCGTTGCTCCGGATTGTGGCATGCCAGAAGCTCCGACAAATCTTCCCACCAAAGACCAAGCGATCAGCACGACTCAAGAACTATTAAGCGACGGTGGCTTAAGTGTAGAAAATCTGCGCTTTGATGTTTATGCCGATGATTGGGGCGTCAGTGTCACTACAACCGAGCAAGTCGATGGTCTCGAAGTTCCACTTTCGCACAACGTGACATTTGGACAGGACTCCAGGGTGAGTTATGCAAACGGAGTCTTTGTTACTTTAAAAAAATCTGCAAAGTATCCACTCATTTCCAGTACTGACGGCGTGAAACGATTGCAAGACTCAATGCTGACTTCTGGTTGCGCCGTTTGTCGAGGTGCTGTGGACGTCTTGGAAACGACAACCAACGACGTAGCTTCTCCATCCAGTCCATCAGACGTGCCAGACGTAGTTGTCAAAATTACTGGAGTTAAAAAATCGCTTCTCCTGATTTGGACAGCAAAAGGAGTACCGGTATTGCTACCTGCATACACGTACTCCAACTCTGACGGTGATGTTGGGCAGGTGATCGCAGTGCAAGATAAATACATTAAAAAACAAGAAGTTGAAAGCCCCTCCGATCCCGTTCCTGCACCTGGCACTGACACTCTGCCAGTAGAGCAAGTTCCACCTGTGTCCATCTCTCCGACACCTATCGCAGAGGTGTCTCAGGAGCAGGCAGCAACACTTGTAGGGCTCACAGAAGACGAAGCGACCAAGATGGCTCAGGAAAACGGGTGGACTATCCGGGTTGTTGCACGCGATGGTGAGCAATTCATGCTGACGACGGATTATTCATTCTCGCGCGTCAATATCTCTGTGGTCGCGTCGCTCGTCACTGAGGTGACAGTCGGCTAATCCCGCAAGACAGATAACCTTGGAGTCTCATGTTTGACTCCCTGAGTGACCGCCTCCAATCAATCGTTAAACGAGTTCGGGGCAAAGGCCGCCTCACCGAGGCTGATGTTGACGAAGTATTGGCTGAAATCAGAACTGCGCTACTAGAAGCAGACGTCAATCTCGGAGTTGTTCAAGATGTCGTTGCACGCATTCGTGAACAAGCCGTCGGTGCAGATGTCTCTCAGGCACTTGACCCCGGCCAACAGATTGTCAAAATTGTCAACGCTGAATTGGTGTCGATGCTCGGTGGCGAAACCCTCAAGATCAATTATGCGAGTCATCCTCCAACTGTTGTCTTGATGGCCGGCTTGCAGGGTTCCGGAAAAACTACAAGCGCTGCAAAGTTGGCACGCTGGTTTAAATCACAAGGTCGACAACCACTGCTCGTGGGTGCTGACCTACAACGTCCAGCGGCCGTAGAGCAGTTACGCACTCTGGGCAAGCAGATAGGAGTCGCTGTTTTTAGCGAACCTGGTGACCCAGTAACAACTGCAGCTCGCGGACTAGCAGAAGCAAAACGACTAGGCAAAGACGTTCTCATTGTTGATACCGCAGGACGCCTGTCAATTGATGCCGACATGATGCAACAAGTTGCTGATATTTCTGCAGCCGTCAAACCTAATTACACATTCTTGGTTGTCGATGCCATGACCGGACAAGACGCTGTCGGTGTTGCCCAAGCATTTCATGACACGCTGGCGATTGATGGTGTGATCTTGAGCAAACTTGACGGCGATGCACGTGGTGGTGCCGCATTGTCGGTCAAGCATGTCATCGGCAAGCCGATTGCGTTCGCCGCCACGGGTGAACGCATCGATGCGTTTGAGCAATTTCATCCAGACCGCATGGCCGGACGAATTTTGGGCATGGGAGACATGCTCACGCTGATCGAACAAGCAGAGCAAGTATTTGAAAAAGATGAGGCAGAACAAACTGCGACTCGCATGCTTGAGGGACAGTTCACACTCGAAGACTTCTTGGCTCAACTGCAACAACTCAAAAAGATGGGCCCGTTGTCAGGAGTGATGGGGATGATTCCAGGCATGCCCAAAGAGATGAAGGATGCCCAAATCGGAGACGATCAAGTCACCGTGACAGAAGCCATCATTCGTTCAATGACGCCAGACGAACGGGCACGCCCCGAAATGATTAACGGCTCGCGGCGCTCTCGCATCGCGCTTGGGAGTGGCACGCAAGTGGCCGACGTCAACCGCCTTGTCAAGCAGTTCTCAGAAATGCAAAAGATGATGAAAAAAATGGGTGCAATGTCCCAAGGTCGCGGGGGTAAGCCCAGCAAGAAAAAAGGCAAGGGCAAAGGCAAGGATTCCAGCAGTTCGCCCAAGGCAACAATGCGCCAGTTGAGCGACATGCTCGGCGGCGGAGGCCTTCCAGGGGTACCCGGAAACTCAGGACAGGGCGGTTTTCCCAATTTCCCGAACTTCCCCAACTAAAGATCTCGCAATATCTGTCCAGCAATTTGTCCAAATCGTGGGGGTGTGCGCCAGTTCACCGTTAGCCTCACCTAGTCACATATAAGGAGTTCTTCGAAGCATGACTGTTAAATTACGCCTCACCCGAGTGGGCAAAAAAAAGCAACCTCACTATCGCGTCGTCGCCGCCGACTCGCATCGCTCACGTGATGGTCGCTTCATCGAGATTCTTGGTCAGTACAACCCTCGTACAGAACCATCCACTCTGACAATCGACAATGAAAAAGCCATCAAGTGGCTTCAACAAGGTGCACAACCAACAGAGCGCGTGCGCAAGTTGCTTGAAATCAGTGGCGCATGGGCAGAGTTCACTGCCTCTAAGGCCAAGTAGTTCACCGTGTCAGATCACGACGACAACATCATCGAATCCGCAAATGCTGTTGAGGCTCCCGTAGCGGTTGCAGTCCTCACGCACATTGTGAAAAATATTGTGGACGATCCAGATGCTGTCAACATCAGCACGTCGGCTGGTCGTGGTTCTAAAATTAGCCTCGATGTCAGCGTCGGACCTGGCGATCTGGGTCGAGTCATCGGTCGTCGTGGACGCACTGCGCAGAGTATTCGCACTGTTGTGCGCGCTGCTGCAACCCAAGACGGTGTCGATGTCGATGTCGAGTTTATTGACGACTGACGCTTGCGTCGCACTGCAATAACATGTTGGTAGTCGGCCGAATTGGTAAGCCGAATGGTCTCAACGGAGACCTTGTCGTGTCATTCACGACTGATCGCGCAGAACGCTGGCAAGTCGGCGCCACAATGACTGCAACGATTGGCACTTCAGAGCAAGTGCTTACAATCGAATCTGCTCGTGCACAGAGTGATCGGTGGGTGGTGCATTTTGTCGGATACAACAACCGCAACGACGCCGAACGTCTGGTAAATGCAGAACTCATGGCCGAACCCATTGACGATCCAGACTCGCTATGGGTACATCAACTCATTGGCTCGATCGTCACAGACACAATGGGACGCACACTTGGCGTGTGTGTTGCAGTCATTGATAACCCAGCACACGCCATTCTAGAACTCGACAATGGCGGACTGATTCCGGCAACCTTTATCGTCAGTAGTGCAGACGCAAAAACCGTCGTTGATCCGCCAGAAGGTTTACTCGAATGAGACTGGCTAGCGTGTTGTCATGATGCGCATCGATGTGTTTTCGGTATTCCCAACACTCGTCGATGATTTTTGTTCTGGGAGTTTGCTCGGCAAGGCGCGCGAGAATGGTGTCGTCAATCTTGCAGTACATGATCTTCGTGACTACACGCACGATGTTCATCGAACCGTTGACGATGCCCCCTATGGCGGCGGCGCTGGC
>JAEMRC010000047.1:2517-4764 GCA_016463545.1 Ilumatobacteraceae bacterium | reverse complement strand
GCGACCTGAACCTATTTTTGAGGCGGTTGAGGCTGTACAACCCGCGCGACCATTATTTTTGCTAGGTCCAGGCGGCAAAAAATTTGACCAAGAAGCGGCCCGCTATCTAGCAACATTGCCCGGGTTCAGTTTGATCTGCGGACGCTATGAGGGTGTCGATCATCGGGTTCGCCAGAATCTGATTGACGGTGAAATTTCAATCGGCGATGTCGTGCTTGCTGGCGGAGAAGTAGCGGCTTGCGTCGTAATTGAGGCCGTCACCCGTTTATTGCCGGGCGTCATGGGAAACTCCCAATCGCCACTGACAGAGAGTTTTGATGACCGTGGCTTGCTTGAAGAGCCCCAATTCACTCGTCCCATTGAGTTTGACGGGATCAGCGTTCCAGACATTTTGCGGAGCGGGGATCACGCCGCAATTGCTCGCTGGCGCCTCGCTCAAGCCCTCTGGCACACCCAAACTTGGCGCCCAGACCTGATTGCTGCTCGGGGTGGACTCACCCCAGATGAGCAAGCCTTGTTGGAAGCGGTAGTCCCTCTCTCGTATCCTTTACCCTTCGCCTTTCGACCCGCTACCAGTAGCGAGTTGAGCGGCACACATTCTCACGAATCCCCTACGAAGGAAACACCATGAAGAACACAGACATTGTTGACAACCAATACATGCGAGATGACATCCCGTACTTTTGTCCCGGAGACGAAGTCAAGGTGCATGTACGCGTCGTCGAAAGCGGCAAAGAGCGAGTGCAGATTTTTCAGGGCAACATTATTTCAATTAGCGGATCTGGAATTGCCGAAACATACACGGTTCGCAAACTCAGTTATGGCGTCGGAGTTGAGCGAACATTTCCAAAGCACAGTCCGTCAGTAGCAAAAATTGAAGTCATCCGCAAGGGAGACGTTCGTCGTGCCAAATTGTATTACTTGCGCGATCGCACCGGTAAAGCAGCAAAGATTCGCGAAAAGCGGGACCGCTAGTTCTTTTTAATCCTCGTGACATAACTGGGGAGTTGCATTGAATACTGATGATTTAGAGAACTTCGAGGCTGAGCGAGAACTCAAACTTGCGCAGGAATATCAAGACGTGACCAGCATGTTTCGATATGCCATTGAAACAGAGCGCCGTTTTTATTTAGCAAACTCCGTCGACGTCACCGTGACAGGTGACTCGGCTAGGCCTTTGATCGAAGTGGTACTGAAAGACGCATGGGTATGGGACATGTACCGAAAGACCCGATTCATCCCGCAGGTACGAGTGCTGAGCTTCAAGGACGTCAACGTGGAAGAACTCCCAGTAGACGCGCTCATCGAACCGACGCCATAGAAGTCCCAAGCAGTTCTATTCAGGCAGCACGTGCGCGTGGCAGATGGGCAGAAGATCTTGTTGCTCGGTGGTATCAGCGACAAGGATTTGAAATATTGGCTCGCAACTGGCGCATCAATAACGGCGAACTAGATGTAGTCGCCCGTCAAGGCAATCTTGTGGTGGTGTGCGAAGTCAAGGCACGAGCCACAAATGCATACGGCACTCCAGCAGAGGCAATGACTGCGCGAAAGCAATTCGTGGTGCGACGTACCGCGTATTCCTTTCTTCGCGACAATCAATTACAGAATTGTGTCTTGAGATGTGATGTCGCGTGTGTTGTTGGTACGCAACTTGAGGTACTGATTGACTCGTTTTAAAACAGAGACTTACGTGTTTCGTTCCCAGCAGCTCTTGTGCCAGTGTCTGCGCAGATCAGGCGCATCAGCAGGCACCGCAACAATGTGCCCAGTTCCGCGCGGAATCACTTGATGACAGCCGGGACACACATATCTCTTGAGTGCTTGATATGGCTGAATGCGTTGCACTTCGACAGCCCCATATGACCCGTCCCACAGTCCCATCACTTAGCCCAGTAAGGCCCACGCCACGAGTGCCACCGTTATTGCCAATGCGGTCGCCACAAACCAGATATCGGTCTTACGTTCAACACGTCCTCGTTGCGGATCAAAGCCCATCGTGTAAGTATCGCTCGTGATTCGCCAATATCAACGGCTTGGCATACTTCATGCGATGACATGTGGCTCGCTAGCGTGAGAACTAATGATTCGTCGGTCGATCTGTTGTGTGATGGCTGTAGGACTCTTGGCATTATTGGCATCGCCTGCCAATGCCGCTGATGTCGCAAATTGCCCAGCCCGACCAACAGCCGTTGGTGTTTTTGTCGGAGTCTTGCAATCCCGCGATGACATCACTGCGACATTTCG
>JAEMRC010000047.1:0-2417 GCA_016463545.1 Ilumatobacteraceae bacterium | reverse complement strand
ACGTTGCATATTGACGGTTCAAGCATTGACTCAGGGATATTTACAAGTTTCTTTAGCCGCACAGGGGCTCTTGCTGTAGCAATAATTGGGCCAGCACTGCTTTTGCTTGGACTGCTGATCGCCTTAGTTCTGGGACGCCGCGCAATCAGGCAGTAACAACCGCTTCGGCACGACTACGAAGATCGGCCACTGCATGAGAAAAGCCCTTGGGATCTTTGAACAATGCGCTTCCGGCAACGAATACATTTGCTCCAGCAGTGCGAGCCGCAGCAATTGTTGTCGCAGATATTCCGCCATCAACTTCAAGATCAACCTTGTCCGACAGTCCGGCTTTGTTGATGAGATCGCGCACTTTGCGAATCTTGGGTTCCATCGTGGCGATATAACTTTGTCCACCGAATCCGGGATTAACAGTCATCACTAGTACAAGGTCAATGAGGTCGAGTACTTGTTCGATGACGTGGTAGTGGGTATGGGGATTAATAGAGACGCCTGCAGTGGCGCCCATCGACTGAATGGACTCAAGCGTGCGGTGAAGGTGAGTGCACGCTTCGGCGTGAACAATCAAGCGCGAGCATCCGGCCTCGATAAATCGTGGCGCCAGAAGATCGGCATCTAAAACCATGAGGTGTGCCTCGAAGGGCAGCGATGTGTGTGATCGAGTCGATGCAACGACATCTGGGCCAATCGTGAGGTTAGGAACGAACTGCCCATCCATGACATCCCAGTGGATTCGATCGGCACCAGCAGCCTCAAGGGCTCGAATTTCGTCACCAAGTTTGGAGAAGTCAGCGGGCAAAACCGACGGGGCAATCTGAATTGGTTTGGGCACATCATCAGCCTACCGAATGATGAAGACACGAACATGTGACTATCACCTCGTACGCTATTGAAATGGAATCCGAAGTACATCGCGTACAGGTAGAGAAACTTGTCGCCGGCGGCGAAGGGCTTGCACGCCTCAAGGATGGTCGCGTGGTCTTTGTTCCAGCCGTCATTGCGGGCGAAACGATTGACATTCAGTTGGTGGAGAAAAAGACTGACTTCGCCCGTGCGATTCTCACTGGAGTTGTTGAACCTTCGTCTTTTCGACGTCCTGCGCCTTGTCCAGAAGTCGTTCGTGGGTGTGGTGGATGTGATTGGCAACATATGCAACGCGAGCGCCAATCTTCGTCCAAAGCAGACATCGTAAAAGAAGCGTTCTTGCGCACGGCCAAACTAGTTGTGGATATCCCAGAGGCAATCACACTTCCGGATTCTGCTCGCCGAACCACGGTGCGAATGGTGGCGGGTGCAGATGGCATTGTCGGATTCCGAGCATCTGACTCACACGACATCGTGACGACGTCAAATTGCATGGTCACTCACGATGCACTGAACGACTTACTCAAAGGTCCCGTACTCGAGGGCGCAGGTGAAGTCACATTACGAGTTGGCGCCAGAACCGGTGATCTCGGTGCGTGGTGTCATGAGGGCCGACTCTCTGAAACACTCCCTGCATTAATCAAGCGTGGCGAAAAAGCACGAATGAAAGAAGTGATTCACGGTCATGAGTTTCAAGTGTCGATGGCATCTTTTTTTCAGCCATCACCTGAGGCTGCAGAGATGATTGCTGACACCATTGTGGCTGGACTCGACGACCTTGGCACTGAGGGCGGCATGCTCATCGATGCATATGGTGGCATCGGACTATTTGCAGGTTGTTTTGCCCATCGCTTCGATGAACTTATTGTTGTGGAAAATAACAAGTTGGCATGTGATGACGCAATCGTGAATCTTGCAGATTGTGCAGCCACCATCGTGGAGTGCGCTGTCGAACAATGGACCGCCACCGCCGCTGATGTTGTGATCGCCGATCCAGCGCGCGCTGGCCTTGGCAAGGCAGGTGTTCGGGCCCTGCTTGGGGCGCAGGCGCCAGTCTTTATTCTGGTCAGTTGCGACGCAGTGGCTGCTGCTCGAGATGTGGGGTTGCTTGCGGGTAATGGCTACAGCGTGCATTCCGTGACAGCACTCGATCTCTTTCCTGAAACGCACCACGTCGAAGTGGTGTCTGTGCTCACGAAGTCTTAGTTACTGCAATAACTTTGAATCAGATGCGCTGCATAATGCGTTGATCGGACGTTTGAGCTAACCCACATCAAGTAGTTCAGTGGCAAGCCACGCAGCAACCTCAGTTTTCCCATAATCGCTGAGGTGCAAACCGTCGCGACGAATCTTTCTGTCGCGCGGTTCACCGGATGGTCCAAGAAAAGCGGGGAAGTCACCAAACTCCACACGCAACCCAGTGGTCGCATCTTCGACCAAGTCATTAAGCATGTCGATGCGCAGAGGATCATTTTGCGGCGTAATCACACGATCGACATGAGCACCACGTAGCCAGATCATTTTTGCACCAGTTGACGTCAGCACCTCAGTTG
>JAEMRC010000046.1 GCA_016463545.1 Ilumatobacteraceae bacterium | reverse complement strand
CGCTACTTTCACCGTTTGATTCACTCGTGTGGTGTCGACCACGCAACGAGCGGTTATTCAATTTTCATTACCGCATCGAGATCTATACGCCAAAAGAAAAGCGCAAGTTTGGCTATTACGTATTGCCGTTCATGATGAATGGTCAAATGGTGGGCCGAGTTGATCTAAAGGCCGACCGCGTCAACTCGAAATTGCTGGTGCACAGCGTGCACACCGAAAAGGGAGTCAAGCGCTCAAACATCAGCGATGCATTAAACAACGAACTACGCGCAATGGCCGCCTGGCTACAACTCAACGAGCAAAAGGGTTTCGTTGGGGGTGTCGTGTCAAATTAGTACTTACTCCTTTACCATTAGCGGTATTAGCTTCATAACAGGTGGACCGACAAACGGGGTCCAGGACACGACCTATGGCAAGAGTTTGGGACGTTTGCGATAGGGTTCGCTCGTAAACCAAGAAGAAATTCGGGGGATTTTCTGACATGGCAACTTCATGGCGATTTTCTGCGCTAGATGACAGGCACCGCGCACTCGGTTCCAATCTTGAAGATTGGAGCGGCATGGGTACCGCTTGGACATACGCCAAAAACATCTCTGACGAGCACGTTGCGGTGCGAACGAAGGCCGGACTGATGGACGTCTCTGGTCTGAAGAAAATGCACCTTGTCGGTCCGCACGCAATTGCTGTGCTCAATTACATCACTACGCGAGAGATGTCGAAGTTAGCTCCCGGTCGGGCGGTGTATGCGTCGATGCTCAACGAACGGGGTATGTTTACCGACGATTGCATCGTCTACAGAATTGGCGCCAATAATTGGATGCTCGTTCACGGTTCTGGATCTGGCCACGAAGAAGTGACCAAGGCTGCAATTGGGCGCAATGTTGCGGTGCTGTTCGATGACGATTTGCACGATTTGTCGCTCCAAGGCCCTGTAGCCGTCGATTTCCTCGCCCAACATGTGCCAGGTATTCGTGAGTTGAGGTATTACTCACACATGCAGACGTCATTATTCGGTAAGCCGGTGATGATTTCGCGAACTGGTTACACGGGCGAACGGGGATACGAGATATTTGTTCGGGGACAAGATGCGCCGACAATCTGGGACACCATTCTCGCGGAAGGAAAAGAGATGGGGATCGTTCCTGTTTGTTTCTCCGTTCTTGACATGCTGAGAACCGAAAGTTATCTACTTTTTTATCCGTTCGATAATTCGCAAATGTATCCGTTCCAGGATCAGCCGCCTGGTGATTCGCTGTGGGAACTCGGACTAGATTTCACGGTCTCAAAGGGGAAAACAGGATTTCGAGGAGCAGAAGAGCACGCACGTCTCGAAGGCAAGGAGCGGTTCAAAATATTTGGAGTCTTGATCGACTCCGACCAACAAGCAAACATTGGCGACGAGTTGTGGGTGAGTGATCAGAAGGTTGGAATCATCACATGCCCGTGTTATTCGGCGATCACAAATCAAAGTATGGCTATCGCCCGCATGGATGTTGACCGAGCGGTACACGGTGCATCACTCGAGGTTCGTGGGGTAAGTGGGAAATCACCTGCGATTGCCCACTCGATGCCATTTGACGACCCCGAAAAGAAAAAGCGTTCAGCACTGTAATGGCGATCAAAAGTAGACCCGTCTATGCAGGATTCAATGTGGACATAACTGCCCAGCAACATGTGCTCGCCCTTGAGGGGCAAGGGGCAGATGCTCTTCTCGAAAAATTAGCTGGAGGTCATCCGATGCTGGAGCGTGCAGAGATTCTGTATGTTGCCACTGGGTCAGATCACGATGCGGCTCTCCGTGCACTTGGCGCAGCAAATTATTGGCTGGCGCCGACCGCTGAAGCACTTCGCGATCGTCTCTCAGAGATTCTGGCGCATGCCACGATGTGTACACGGCTTTACGTTGCTGGAACAGAGGGGTTCATCGGGTCAATTGTCCAACTCGCGGCCGATTTTGGAATCGCAAATGCGTCGATCATCAAGGAATTCAGGGGCTCTCAACAAAGGCGCGTTCAGTGTGTCCACTGCAAAGGCTTCAATGACAATGTCACCATCAGCCCCTTTCAATGTGTCCATTGCGATCTTCACCTCTTTGTCAGAGATCATTTTTCGGTAAGACTGAATGCGTTTCAGGGAGTTTGCATCAATGCAGAAACACCAGACATCATTCCGCCATCTGTGGAAATGTATCGCTAATGATTCACCCAGAAATCATCGTCAGAGTCACCGACATTGCTGTAGTTGCTGAGTCGATCAAACAGTTCACATTTGAGCGCGTTGATGGGGGCTCAATGCCGGTGTTTGCGCCAGGGGCGCACATCGTTGTGTCGATGGATGATCAGGGGAAGTTGCGTCGCAACCCGTACTCACTGATGTCGTCGCCGAGCGACAGCACCTCGTATCAGATTAGCGTTTTGCGCGTTGTAGAGTCTCGAGGAGGATCGGCGTTCATGCACGAACATGTTGATGTTGGTGACACAATGACGATCAGCCACCCGATAGATCTTTTTCCGCTCCATGCGACAGCCAAACGTCATGTGCTCATTGCTGGCGGTATCGGGATCACACCGTTCTTGCCGATGATGGAAGTGCTGAATGAATCTGGCCAAGTTTTTGAACTGCACTATTCGATGCGGTCCCGTCGTCGTGGGGCATTCTTGAGCGAACTTGAAAGACGCTATGGAAGCAGGGTGAGTGCTGAAGTTGATGACGAAGGTGGTCGCTTAGATACTCGAAAATTACTGATTGATCAACCGCTCGGTACCCACATCTATGTATGCGCACCACTACCAATGATCGACCTTGTATTCGGCGTAGCCCGTGAACTTGGTTGGGCAGAGGAGAATTTACACAGAGAAGTGTTCTTGGCACCCCCAGCAGGTACTCCATTTTACACCAATTTGGCAAAGTCTGGAACTACCGTTTATGTCGCAGAGCATCAAAGCTTGCTCGAATCGATTGAGGCTGCGGGCATCGATGTCCCATATTTGTGTCGGGGCGGAGCGTGCGGTCAATGCGAAACGACAGTGATTGATTTTGACGGGCAACTCATGCATCACGATATCTTTCTCACCGACGATGAAAATGTATCTGGAACAAAGATTATGCCGTGTGTGTCTCGTTTTGTCGGCGCCAGTCTGACGGTTGAATTGTAGTTACGAACATGGCAATGATTTTTCACGACGAGACATATCGCGATGACTTCTCCTTTCACAACAGCCCTGAATCGATTCGGCGCTATCCGTTTCCGTTTCATGAAGATAGCTACATGTATGCAATCAATATGGAGAATCACCTGCCTGGAAAGCCTGGATCTTCGTACGAACATCCAATTGACGTTGACGAACATTACGTTTCAGAAATGCGCGACCGTGCAATTGTCCTCAATGAAGATCCAAAGCGTTGCCAGGCACTTCCACACATGATGGCGGCGCAGTGGGACACGCTTGAATTATTGATGACGAACAAGGCGCGCAGTTATCCAGACCTGTTCACTCTTGAGCGCAATGGAGACTTGTGGCATTGGATAAATCAGCCACTCGGCATCGACGATACGTTCGTATTCGGTGATCAATCAACCCTGCCTTATGAGCCGATGGAATACATCACTCGTCAGGCTCAAGGAGATTTTTGCATTGTCGACCAACGAAACGACACGCTGTGGATGGACGCTGGCATGGTCACCTGTCAGGCCGACTGGTCGCTCGACTTTGACATTGGAATGAACTTCATGGAGTGGCATGCTCCCGTGCCGATGGCCCACGAGTTAGGGATATTTGATCGGGCGCTGAAATTCTTGATGAATGTTCAACAGGGCAGACCTGTGCGCAGGCTCAATTGGACGATGACGGTAAATCCGCGTCTCGATACGAGTCCAGAGAATTATCACAAGTGGGGCCCAGATAAGACCACCGTAACGGCCCAAAACATTGGGTCAAAACTGCACCTGCGCTGTGAGTTGCAAAGTTTTTGGAGACTGCCACGATCGAATGCGTTGCTTTTCCCAATCCGCCAATACCTGATCAGCTTGAACGACATCGCAACTATTCCCAAATGGGCCTGTCGAATGCACAGAGTTCTGACAACGATCCCTGACTCAATTGCTGAATATAAAGGGTTCAGCAGAAATCGACAATTAGCGCTTGACTTTCTTGCACCATTTGACGACGGTAGAGAACTCACCCTGGGCGGCGAGCCAGAGTAGAACCGAAATCACAGGCTTAGTTGGCTGCTCCACCGGTATTGCCGTAGGCGATTATTGATAAAAACCGCACTGGTGTCTTATGGATCTTTGTTGGACCATGCGGAATCTCGCCGTCAAATTGCAACGTATCACCGACCTTGAGCGTGTAGCGCGCATCGCCATGACCGTATTCCATGGTGCCTGCCAACATGTACAGCAGTTCGGTCCCTGGATGCTGGAAGAGGGGGAAAACTTCTTGCGTCTTGGTCAGGGTGACGAGCAGTGGCTCCATCCGTCTATTGGTGCCGCGCATGGTTCCAAGTAATTGGTAGCGGTGCCCCGATCGTGAACCCTCGCGAATAATCTCAAGGCCCTTGCCGGCCGCGACATAGAGAGCATCGTGTTCTTCTTCAAGGCCTCGAAACAGCGCGGTCACGGGCACTTCGAGCGCGCGAGAGATTCGGCCGAGTGTCGCAAGGCTCGGTGATGCCTGCCCGTTCTCAATTTTGGACATCATTCCTTTGCTGATGCCACTTGTGTCGGCGAGACTGGCAACGGTCTGGTCTCTGCTGTGGCGATATTCGCGAATTCGCTGCGCAATGACCGAGTTCAACTCGACCTCAAAATCGATGTCGTCCGATGCGCCATCCTGTTCGCTCGACAAGGTGATCCTTTCCAAGATTTCGGGTGGTATGCACTGAACATTCCATATTTGCATTAAAAACTTCTTCGTGACATAATGGTACACATCTAGGTGGGGGCCGAAATATTTACGTCAATGGGGGACTTTTATGTCTGATCAGGCTGGTGCATTTGATGCTTCTCTTGTAGTTCCGGGGAGCAACGAGTTAGCAAAAGACACAAACTGGTGGGGGGCGTTCGTCATTGGTTTGTCGGGGACGATACTCATCCTTGGTCTTGTCGGTTTCGCAGTGCAAGCACTCGGTGGATTTTCGATTCCACTGTTTGTCGTGACTACTGCGATGGGCGTGCTGTTGTGTTTCTGTCTCGCCGAATTGGCGGCGGCAATGCCAACTCGAACAGGTGGCTTGCCAAGTTATGCATTTGAAACCTTTAAACCATGGGGCGAATCGGTGTCCAGGCACATCGGCGGCCTTTCCACATGGGGGTACTGGCTTGGTTGGTTCACTGTTGCGCCGATCAACGCGATTCTTGCTGCGTTGTATATCAGCAATCTGTTTGACCTTCCGCAGGGCAAGGTGTTCGATCCATTTGGTGCAACATTCGGTTTGCCGCTGACATCCACAGACTTCATCATCGGCGTTGCTGTGCTTCTCATCATGTTCGTGCCGTGTTACTTGGGAATCCGCATGGGTGCCAAGTTCGCGTCCGTCCTCGGCATTGCTTCGATGGTGCCCCTTGTTTTGCTGATCTTTATTCCGTTTCTCAAACCGTCTTCAATTGATTTCGGCAGGTTGGATGGATTTGGCTTGCCAGAAGGTGTGACGAGTAGTTTCACACTGGTCATCGCGTGGGTCTTTATCTATACATGGTCAGTATTGGCCATGGAGGCAGCTGCTTGTTACATCGGAGAATGTCGGGATCCGGCCCGCGATGCCAAGATCGCGATGACCGCAGAGGGGTTGTTTGGCTTCTTTATCTACGTCGCTATGCCGTTGATGGTGATCGCGGTCCTCGGAACTGGCGCAGCAATTGCTGGCATTGATGCCAAGACATTGTTCGACCAATACACGTCGACCATCTTTGGTGCCAACGATTTCTGGAAATGGTTTGTCGGTTTGGCGATCGTCATTGCGCTCATGCTTTCAGTGCTCAATGCAGTCATGGGTTGTGCCCGTGGCCTCTATCAAAACTCGCGCGACGGCATGCTGCCTCGCTGGTTTGGCAAGACGAACAAGCATGGAGCACCACACAACGCGATGTTGTTCAACTTGGTCGCTTCAATCATCTTGTTGCTCTCCGGTACTCCTCTTGAGATTTATATCTTCTCCAACATGGGGTATCTCTTTGCCTGTGCAATGGCAATGATCGGATACTGGGTCTATCGGAACTCGAATCCGGACCCAGCCCGACCAGTCAAGATGCCGGCCTGGATGGCTCCACTTTCCTTGGTGATCGGTGTTTTCCTCATGTTCTGCTGGATCTTCGGCGGTTTCTACTCTGCCGACTACATCCTCGGTGACCCTTCCAAGCGCTATCTGTTCTGGCTCGGTCTCGGTCTCTTAGGTCTGTATTTCCCGCTCTACGCGTGGCGCAAGGCCGATGACAAGCGCTTAGCAAGCTGAATGGGATTATTGCGTCGCACGCGCTGGGATGCGCAACCGACACAACAGGCTGGTGTACTGCTCGCGTCTGACGGACAGGACGATTTCAGTTCGGGGGCGGTCGCTACTGCGGCTACTCTCGGCGATCAATCGTCGACGAAGAGCGTCGCCGTCATTGCCATTGCCAAGGTCTACGGCTTTTCCTATGGCCTGCCACATCCGGGGCTGATGCCGACGAAGGCCGAGGCCATGGAGCGGACCGGTTGGGTGCAATCAGCCATTGAGACACTGAAAAAGTCTGGACTCGCATCCGATGGTCAGGTCGCGACAACGCGGCACGGCGTCAAGATGATTGCCAAAATTGCCCAACAGCGCAACGTGAGTCATATTGTCGTTGACGGAACAAAGGCCACGGGCATCCGCCGAATGATCGAAGGTGACGTGGGAGACGAACTTAACCGCCGATTGCGTGGAAAAAATATCCAGGTAGTCGTAATTCAGCCGTAAGCAGGTTTAGAACAGGCTGAGGTACGTGTCGCGCTCAGTTTCGCCAACTTTGGAGTGCCACTTAGTGAACTCTTCCATCTTGGTCTTGGCGAAATAGTCGCTATAAAACTCTTTGCCAGTGTGCCCAAATGCCTTTTGCATCAGTGGATTTCCGTGCAGCAGTTCAGCCGCGTGCAGAAGCGTTGGAGGCATTGGTTTGATTTGCTTTGCCGCAACAACATCGGGATGTAACTCGTACAAATTGTCGAGGTTAGGTTTACCTGGGTCAGTCTTGCGATCCACGCCATCAAGCCCTGCTGCGAGTACTGCAGTGAAAGCCAGGTATGGGTTTGCTGCACCATCAACCGATCGAATTTCGAGGCGATTGCCCTCAGAAACACGGATCATCTGGGTTCGGTTGTTGCCTCCATATGCGACATAGGCTGGCGCCCAAGTTGCTCCAGAGTTTGGCGCTGAGACACCCATTCGCTTGTAACTATTGACGATCGGGTTGGTGATCGCCGACATTGCTTGGGCGTGTTCAAGTACTCCGCCGCAGAAGTTGTACCCAAGTGGCGTTAATCCAAGGCCGTACTTGTCCTTTGCGGTCGACTTACTGGCAGCGAGTTCAAACAGGTTCTTCTTGCGACCCGCGTCCCAAAGCGACGTATTCATGTGCAGCCCATTGCCCGTGAGGTCATGAAATGGCTTCGGCATGAATGTCGCCACCATTCCAAACTGGTGGGCAACGCTATTTGCCATATACCTAAAGAAGATCAGCCGGTCAGCCGTAGTCATTGCCTCGGCGTAGGTGAAATTCTGTTCGAATTGGCCGTTTGAGTCTTCGTGATCGTTGGCGTAATTTTCGTACCCAAGTTGATTCATGTACTTTGACATCGTCGTCAAATAGTCGTACATCCGGGTCAAGCCGCGGGCGTCATAACACGGATAATCGAGATTGTCGAGTGCATCAGCAACGGCCAGCTTTCCAGCCTCATCCCGACGCAGCAGGTGATATTCGGCCTCTACGCCGACCATCAAACTTTGACCACGCTCTTTTTCAAGTTTCTTCAACGCCTTGCCAAGCAAGTAGCGAGGCGTGTACGGCCACGGTTTGCCCTCAACTTTGATGTCGCACATAACCACGGCGACTCCCTCGCGCCATGGAATCTTGAAATAGCTATTGGCGTCAGGATCGGCGATCATGTCTGGCCCAGCGGGCGACTGGCCCATCGGTCCAACAGCGAAGCCGGCAAAGCCAGCCCCGGCACACACGACATCCATCGCCGAAACTGGGATCAGTTTGGCGCACGGACGACCGTGCATGTCGACAAACATCGTCATAAAAAATTCGATGTTGTCCTCTTTGGCCCGAGCTTCCAATATTTCGCGTGTCTTTGTCATTCCCATCCCCCGATGTTGTTGTGACCTTGGACTCAAGTATGTCCTGTTTCTGGTATTAAGTCAAGAGGAGTTGACCAAGACGGCTCTTTTGTATACCATAGTGAAACCAAAGATCGAGGCGTCAAGGGGGGCGAACGAGATGTGTGGAATTATCGGCTTGCATATTCTCGACGCAGAACTCGAACCCCAACTTGGCACCTTGGCCCATGCAATGCTCGTGCAAATGTCGGACAGAGGTCCAGACTCCGGCGGCATTGCGATCTACGGAGATGTCGCCACAAACGGAAACTTGAAGTATTCGTGCCGCTCCAACATTCAGGATTTTGATTGGAATCAGTTGGCGCACATGCTTGGTGCACAACTTGTGCGACATGGAGACGGAGTCGTGTTGATCGGCGCACCAGGACTGCAGTCGCAGATCGAATCGCAAGGCGTGAGCATCGTGTCGACAGGCGTTGCAATCGAATTATTCAAGGAAACTGGTTCGCCGACCTCCGTTCTTAACCGCTTCAATATCAAATCCAGAGTCGGCTATCAAGCCGTCGGACATACTCGTCTCGCGACCGAATCTGCGATCACCACTGACGGTTCGCATCCATTTTCAACGCATAGTGATCTTTCCGTAGTGCACAACGGGTCTTTTTCCAATTACTTCAGTGTCAAACGCGACCTCGAGGCATTGGGCGAAAAATTTCTCACCGATAACGACACGGAAGTCGCAGCGCGCTTACTCGGTTACGAGATGCAGCACGGGCGCGACCTCGGCGACGCGTTGCGAGTTTTACAAAAGACGCTCGACGGTTTTTACACGCTGTTGTGTGCAACCGAAAACGAATTTGCTGTTGCCAGGGATTCGGTCTCGTGCAAGCCTGCGGTCATTGCGGTACACGATCGTTATATCGCCATGTCGTCGGAATATCGCGCACTTGCTGAACTACCCGACATCGATTCTGCTCGCGTTTTTGAACCTGCTCCGAATGAAATTCATGTGTGGACTCGATAATGGAACCAACGATTTTTGATTGTGAGCAGTTGACGGTTCGAGAATTAAATGTTGCCTTGCGCGCACTTCCAGAGGGCTCGTCGGCGGTCGTTCTCCACCCAAAGGGTCGTCACAATATGGCGGTTGGAATGATCAAGCACCTCGACATCACGTTTGAGGGTTCTGTTGGTCACTATGTCGGTGGGTTATGCGACGGCGTCAACATCAAAGTCAACGGGTTTTGTGGCTGGGCTGGGGGAGAAAACCTGATGAGCGGAACCATTCGCGTGACTGGCAACGCCAGCGAGCGAGTCGGTGCATCCGCTCACGGCGGCACAATTATTGTTGAAGGTGACGCGAGTACTCGCGTCGGTATTTCGCTCAAGGGCGGCACTGTTGCCGTTGCCGGCGACATCGGTGACTTTGCGATGTTCATGGCCCAAGCCGGCGTTTTGCTCGTTGGCGGAAACATCGGCGAAGCTCTCGGCGACTCGTTGTATGAGGCAATCGTCTACGTCGCGGGTTCTGTGAAGAGTCTCGGCGCAGATGCTAGGTATGAAGACATGACAGCCTCAGATGTTGCGACTGTCAGCAACTTGTGCGCGGTTGCTGGTTTCACACACATCAATCCAAATAATGTCAAGCGTGTCGCATCAGCCAAACAGTTGTATAACTTCGACGCATTGAAAGCGCAGAAATACTAATGACAGACCCAACGCCAGTACAGATCTCGAATGTTCGTTCTCGACACATCACGTTGCGAGAGAGCCATACATTTCCGCCGTCCGTCATTGATCAAATCCATGGCATGGCAGAAGAGGGTCGCTATGAAATTCGTGGATGGGGAGCCAAGCGAAAACTGCCGACATTTGACGATCTGGTATTTATCACAGCGTCGGCGTCGCGTTATCCGATGGAGGGTTACCGTGAAGCATGCGACACGACCACGGTGCTCGGATCACGGTTCGCGAGCAAACCCCTTGAACTCAAGATTCCGATCACCATTGCGGGAATGAGTTTTGGATCGCTGTCGGGTCATGCCAAAGAAGCACTTGGTCGTGCTGCAACAGCAGTGGGTACGTCGACGACTACGGGCGATGGTGGAATGACAAGCGAAGAGCGAAACTCTTCAAAACATCTTGTCTATCAGTGCCTGCCATCGCGGTACGGATTTAACCCAACCGACTTGATGAGGGCTGATGCAATTGAAATTGTCCTTGGTCAGGGCGCAAAGCCAGGTGGCGGTGGAATGTTGCTCGGACAAAAGGTCTCCGAGCGCGTTGCCGGAATGCGCACTTTGCCGGCAGGCATCGACCAACGGTCATCATCGCGTCATCCCGACTGGAGTGGACCAGACGATCTTGTGATCAAGATTGAAGAACTGCGCGAGGCCACAAACTGGGAAAAGCCGATCTATGTCAAAGTGGGCGCCACCCGCGTTGCCTACGACGTCAAGTTGGCAGTCGCTGCTGGCGCAGATGTCTTGGTCGTTGACGGTATGCAAGGTGGCACTGGCGCCACGCAAGATGTATTCATTGAAAATGCAGGAATTCCGACAATGCCAGCCGTGCGCATGGCTGCAGATGCGCTTCGTGAAATCGGCAAACATCACGAGGTGCAGTTGATTGTCTCTGGCGGTATTCGCACGGGAGCCGACGTTGCAAAAGCAATTGCCCTCGGCGCCGACGCAGTTTCTATCGGCGTTGCCTCATTGCTTGGTCTTGGGTGCAACCGTCCATCATGGTTCGATGGTCATATCAATCAGTGGGTTGATGCATCTGCCGATTATGAAGCCCTCGACACGCGCGCAGGCTATTGCCACCACTGCCACACAGGAAAGTGTCCGGTCGGAATTACGACGCAGGATCCAAACCTGGAATCACGCCTCGACCCAGAAGTTGGCGCGGCGTGGATGACAAATTATTTGCGGGCGTTGACGATGGAGTTGACTACGCTTGCAAGAGCATGTGGAAAGAGCAACGTGCACAATCTTGAACCTGAGGACATGGTCGCTTTAACTATTGAGTCAGCTGCGATGGCGCGGGTTCCGCTTGTCGGCACTGACTGGATTCCGGGATGGACAGACAGGTGAACGAGACTTCAGTTCCAAGCAATACGCGCCCTGGCAAAAGTACTGCAAAATATCCTGCAAAGTACTCGGCATTCAGCCTGATCAAGCACGGGCTCGCCAAAAGCGATTGGCCACGAGCGTGGCGAGAACACGACTTGAAAAAGTCCTACGACGTGGTGATCATTGGTGCGGGCATTCACGGACTGGCAACCGCTTATTACCTCGCGACGAATCACGGGATCACTAATATCGCCATTGTTGACAAGGGATATGTCGGCGGCGGTGGGTCGGGACGTAATACGTCGATTGTTCGCTCCAATTATCTCACGCCAGAAGGAGTGCGATTTTACAACCGCTCCGTGCACCTCTACCAAGACTTGTCGGCTGATCTCAACTTCAACATCATGTTTGGACAAATGGGGCACCTCACGCTGGCTCACAACGATTCGTCATTGCGCACGATGCGTTGGCGTGCAGAGGTCAACAAACTGGAGGGCATCGATTCCGAAGTCATTGGACCAGATGACATTAAACAGATCGTTCCGTACATGGACACGAGTACGAACACGCGTTACCCAATTGTTGGTGCGCTGTTTCATCCACCTGGTGGCACGGTTCGACACGATGCGGTCAACTGGGGTTACGCACGAGGAGCAGACGTGCGTGGTTGTGAAATTCACCAGAACACCGAAGTGCTTGGCATCACGACTATCGGCGACGAAGTCACTGGAGTGACCACCAATCGCGGTCAAATTTCCACAAAGATTGTCGTTAACTGCACGGCCGGCTGGGCGAGTTTGATCAATGCAATGGTCGGTCTCAAAATGCCAATTGTGACGCACCCTCTGCAAGCGGCAGTGACCGAACCCGTGAAGAAATTCCTCAACACAGTCGTTGTTTCGGGGTCACTGCATGTTTATGTGAGCCAAACTGACCGCGGTGAGTTGGTGTTCGGAGCATCCACGGATCCGTATGCGAGCTACTCGATGCGCGGGTCACTTGAATTCACAGAGGAACTTGCAGGTCATGTGCTCGAACTCATCCCCAGTATTGCCAAGATGCGCGTGTTGCGGCAGTGGGCAGGATTGTGCGACATGACTCCAGACTTCAGCCCAATCATGGGCTTTACGCCGGTCAAGGGATACGTCGTGGATGTCGGATGGGGAACATACGGTTTCAAGGCAGGCCCAGTTTCCGGAGAGGCAATGGCTCAACTGATCGCGACTCAGCGTGTGCCGGACATTATTTCAACATTTGACTTTGCTCGATTCGCTGAAGGAAGACTCGTCGGCGAAAAGGGTGCTGCGGCAGTGGGCCACTGATGATCGTTGTTCCTTGTCCGTGGTGTGGAGATCGCAATTCGATGGAGTTTCGTGCGGCTGGCGAATCAAAAAAACGTCCCGATGTCAACACTGCGACACCAGAACAGTGGCGTACCTATCTCTATACAAAGTCAAACTTGGCTGACTGGGTTACCGAGACTTGGTATCACCGTGCGGGATGCCGTCGCTATTTTGCGATCGAGCGACACACAGTGACCAACGAAATTCGTACGAGCAGGTTGCCCGCCGCTCAGATTCGACTTGACGAAAGCAAAGGTTCATGATGTCGCAGAATCGTCGAGCAGATCGTCAGGCAGGCGAAGTGATTGACCGAAATGCGCCAGTCGTATTCAGTTGGGAGGGCAAGAATTACACGGGGTTCGCTGGTGACACCATCGTCTCGGCTCTTGCAGCAAACGGCGTCGATATTTTCTCGCGCAGTTTCAAATACAAACGCCCGAGGGGCGTTCTCTCGGCATCGTTTCACGATCCGAACTGCACGGTTCAAGTTGACGACGAACCAAACGTGCGTGGTGCCCATCGTCAAGTGCAGCAGGGAATGACGATTAGCCCAGAAAATGTCTGGCCGTCGCTTGCTGTCGATGTGCGTTCTATCAACCAATTCATCAGCCGTTTCCTGTCTGCAGGGTTCTACTACAAGACATTCATGAAACCGCAACGGTTGTGGCCGATGTACCAAAAAATACTCGGGCGATTTGCCGCAGGCGGCATCACGAGTCCAAACGCGGAGCATGGGTATTTTGACAAGCGCTACATCCATGTAGACGTTTGTGTCGCTGGTGGTGGGCCTGCTGGCATTGCTGCAGCAATCGCAGCTGCCAAAGCCGGCGCATCGGTGTTGCTCGTCGAAGAGGAATATCACATCGGTGGCCACCTTCGATATGGTGGCGCCTCGGATTTGCAGACTCTTGCAGAATTGCGCCGCGAAGTCGCAGCATTGTCCAATATCGAAGTGCTCACGAACGCCGCGGTGACCGCCAGATATGACATGAACTGGATTGGTGTCATCCAACGACAGCCAGATATTTTGGTGAACGGTCATCAGATTCACGAACGCCTCTGCAAGGTGCGAGCCAATACGTTGATCGTTGCCTCGGGGCTCATTGAGCGTCCGTACGTTTTTGAGGGCAATGACCTTGCGGGAATCATGTTGTCAACGGGAGTGCGGCGTCTGCTCAATTTACACGCGGTACTTCCCGGAAAGACGGCAGTCGTCTTTACTGCAAACGCAGACGGCGATGCTTGTGCCGCAGACTTGAAGAGGGCTGGACTTCACGTGACTATCGTGGACGCCCGCAACGGTGAAAACATCGTGCGCGCAACTGGTGGAAAGCGGATTAAGTCTGTACAACTCGGTGATGGCAAAAGCATTTCCTGCGACCTGCTGATCATGGCAGTTGGTTGGACAGCAAATGTGCCGTTGCTCAACATGGCAGGAGACCGCCCTGTATACGACAAAGATGCAGCGAGATTTTTTCCTACGGATCGGTTGCCAGAAAACGTGCTCGTGGCAGGAGGACTTGTTGGCGATGGGTCAACGAACGAATTAATTGCTCACGGATCGTCAATTGGAACGAATTCTGCCGCGCGTAGTGGTTTCGGATCTGTTGTATCAGTTCCATCTCTCGCCCGAGTGCAGCATCCAGAGTTGTATCGCTCCACAACTCACGGCTACGTCGACTATTCAGAGGACGTCAGTTCGAAA
>JAEMRC010000045.1 GCA_016463545.1 Ilumatobacteraceae bacterium | reverse complement strand
TGCACACTTCGTGCATGAGTTCTGGTGTTAATTGATCATTGCGCGGAAACACAAACCACGAGGCAAAGAACGCCGGAACAAACCATGGATCACATGTGATTGTGGTGTCACCAGAGCGGAGAAGAACGCCCGCGTGACCAAGCGAAGTGGCTTGCATGAAACTTTACGAACGTGGTTCGTCCGTTGACTGCTTTCCGGCAGTCGAGACATGTTCTGTCCACGAAGTTCCGTTCCAGTAGCGCAACTCGTATCTGCTGGACGGATCTTTGTACCAGTTAGCAGGAACATCAGCACTTGGAGTTGGCGACCATTGAGTAGATGTGTCGCCTAGTGAAGGTGTTGTCATTGAGGATGCACTTGGCGCAGGAGAGACCTGTCCCTGATGACGAATAAATGCATGAAACCACGAACTTCCGTCGTACGTGATTTGCACGAGTTCCCAACCCTGGGCGGAACGCCTGGTGAGTTCGGCTGCGAGTTCGTGTGGGTTACGAACGGATTCTGAAATGACGTCGTATGAGTACATATGCCAATGTTACTGCTGTTCGCCGTCGTGTTCACCGACGGGGTCTTCATTACGCACCAAGGCGTCAATATTCACACTGCCTGCAGGACCATCGTGTACAACGATTCCGTCCCGTAGGGCAATAATTCGGGAGACTGTGTGCACAAAGGACAATTCATGTGTCGCTACGACAACTGTTGCCCCTTCGGCGCTGGCTTGTTCGAGCAATTCAAGGAGTGCTTCTTTGCCGCGCGCATCAAGACCAACAAATGGCTCGTCCACGATCAGTAATTCAAATGGACGAATAAACCCAAGAGCGATTGCTGCTTTTTGTTTGAGGCCTCGACTGAATCGATTGGGCATGTCGTCGGCGCGATCAAAGAGGCCCAGATGTCCAAGCAAATCAGATGCGAGTTGCTCCCAGTCATCATTGCCATGTAGCAGTGCAACATATTCGAGGTGCTCCCACAATGTGAGGTCGTCATAGAACGTGGGTTGATCGGCGATGTAACTCAAGTATGAGCGAGCCTGCAGTGAGCCGGCAGCGTGTTCGCCAACAGTGACACTGCCGCTTGATGGCTCAAGAAGACCAGCGGTAATGCGAAGTAGCGTTGTTTTGCCGCTGCCATTGTGACCAATGAGTGCAGTGCGTTCTCCGAATGCGATGCGCAGTGATACTGGTCCAACAGCAGGAGCGTCTCCGTAGTTTTTGCTGATGTCGGTAACGACAAGTGCAGCAGGCTCAAGTGGAGCGACTGGTATCTCAGGTGTTGACGATGAGTCAGTTGTTGCGCGCTTGCGACCTGGGGGCTGTGGGTGTCTGCTCATGATGACCTCGTTCGATTTGCGGTTTGTGTTTTGCTATTGGCAAGAAGTTCTCGCCACCATTTATGAATTGCGTCGCGTTGATGCACCCATGACACAACGAATCCCACCATGATGCATGCACCAATTGATGCACGTGTTGTGGCAGCAAAAACATTCTGCCCATTGTCACGGGCAACTTTTGCAGCGACAATCGGAATACTTCCCACGATGGTGATGAGTGGCGGAAACACGGCTCGCAACATGGTGGTCATCCCACTCATTTCTGGAGGCATCGCCAGGCCCTCAAATGCGCCGCCAACGGGGTCTGGGGCGCCTTTGACGGCGTTAATTGCTGCGCCTGCAACTCCTGCCAGGGCGGCCGGAACCCCCACGAGAGCAGCCATTGCGAGCGTGGCAGGATGGGGCTCAAAGACATAGGCAGTTGCCATGCCAATCAACACAAATGGGATGAGCGCAAGAAGCGGCGCGATCAAGTGCTGTGTCATTAATAGCCCACGGTGAACGGGCAGAGAATCTGTGCGGTCTGGCTGGTCGACTTCTTGGGATAACGGCTCGATGATGTCAAGGCCGAAAATAAACAACAAGAGACCGCTTGCAATCACTGCAGGCGTGGTGCCACGAAATACTGCCACCTGACACGCAACTGCGCTGATGACAAGAATCGCCATACGCCCGATGCGACGCAAGGGGAAATGCGCCAGGCTATGTGCGCCGCGTCGCACCACAACAGGAACCCAGCGACGACGGCGCAAGCGAAACCACGGTTTTTGTCGCATGTGTTCTTGGCTGAGTTGTCGTCGTAATAAAACAACTGTGCGCAGGTCTTGAAGTGTGACTGCAAAATGTAACTGCGCTACCAATGAACTACGTCGCGCAAGAGCTTCGAGTGATAATCGTGACGACAACATGACACCCCACACAGCAAATGCAGCGACAACTGAAACGGTAATGATGCGCTGAAAATTGATGACGGGTTCTGCCAACACGATTGATCCGAGTGAGTCAAACGGACCAACACCAACGGCAAGACTCTGCGTGAGCACCCACGCCTGCCATGCAATCAGTATCGTGCCGATAGCAGTCACAACTGGTCGCGCAATTTTTAGACCGTGTGCAAGTAACGCACTCGAAATAAATAATGAACCGACGCATGCGCCGTACACGGCACCAGCGATAGCGAACGAAAAAAAAGATCCAGTATCTACTCGTCGCGATAAGAGTTGTCCGGCAACTGCTCCAGCGAGTGCACCCATAAATGTCGATGTTCGCAAGCGCTGCACTGCTGGATGTCGCAATACGTGTGAATACGGCACTGGAGACATGAGCACAATGGTCACCTCTGGGGCCTCAACGGCGA
The DNA here is from genome assembly GCA_016463545.1 of Ilumatobacteraceae bacterium. GTDB lineage: Bacteria > Actinomycetota > Acidimicrobiia > Acidimicrobiales > Ilumatobacteraceae > UBA2093. Next base: position 11,783 of record JAEMRC010000045.1, on the reverse strand, counting down.
GTGGTCCGCCATTGGCGCCACTGCGAAGTCCCAATAAAACAACGACTGCGGCAAACATTCCGAGTGCAGCCGGACCATGTTGTGCGAGATCGGTGTATCCCGAAGCGTTAATTTTTTCGTCCGATACGAGTCCAGAGAGAAACAAAACTGTGCCACCACCAGCAATGGCTGTGATGTAGACGCGATAAAGAGCTTCGAACCATTCGATATCAGCGATGCGATTGCGTCTGCGCGCGTTTCGCATGGTGCGCAAAGCCGACACCCCCGAGCCATGTTTTGCATTCACGGGTAAATCTTGCCACTTTGAGGCGATTAGACAACATTTCAAGAGATACGGCAGACTTGAAGAGTGACAACATCAGCGATGCAGACTTTTTCTGCCTTGCTAGGACTACTGGCATTAGGTGGTGCGATCGCGCTGATTGTGGCTCGAATTGCCGCTATTCGGTCGGCTGCGGCGGCCAGCGTGGTGGAGGCAGTTGCGCCGAATGCATTGTGGTTGGCGTTTGTCGTTGCCGCTACGAGCATGGTTGGCAGTTTGTATTTTAGTGAAGTTGCAAATTTCGAACCATGTAAACTGTGTTGGTATCAGCGCATCGCGATGTATTCGCTTGCAGTAATTTTGCTAATTGCTGCAGTAAAGAAAGATCGAGGTGTTATTAAATATGCAGTGCCATTGGCAGTCATTGGTTTAGTCGTCAGTACGTATCACTACTTACTTGAGTGGTTTCCGCAGATAGAAACGAGTGTGTGCAGCCTTGATGTGCCGTGCACGGCTGTGTGGTTTAGAGAGTTTGGATTTGTTTCGTTATCGTTGATGGCTGGAAGTGCGTTCTTAGCGATTATTGTTCTGCTGGTAGGGAGTTCGACATGGCAAAGAAAATAAGTCCTAAAACATTGATCGCGATTATTACTGCGGCCATTGCCGTTGCTGCACTGGTGACAATTATCTCCGAGGGTGCCAAAGATTCACCAACAAAAATACGTGCTACTAGCGCACAAGAGATTCAACCCGTCACTGTTGTGGGCGCCGATCTTCCTCGTGCGCCAGACACTGGCGACGACCCTGGTCTTGGACTTCAAGCACCCACGCTCAAGGGCATCACCGCCGGTGGAATGCCGATGACGATTGCGCCAGGCTCAGACGGCAAGCCGATGATGTTGGTGTTCTTGGCGCATTGGTGTCCGCATTGCAATCGAGAAATACCAGTGCTCAACGACTGGAAAGCGCAGGGTCTGGTGCCAGACGACCTGACGGTAATCGGCATCACTACCGCCACCCAAGAAGGTCAACCGAACTATCCGCCGTCGCAGTGGCTGATAGAAAAGCAATGGCCCTGGGCGGCAATGCCAGACAGCGAAAACCAAGATGCAGCAAAAGCCTTTGGGGTGGCCGGATACCCCACATATGTGGTGGTGGGTGCAGATGGATTGGTGAAATATCGCAGTTCTGGCGAAAAGAGCCTTGAAGAGGTGAATAACTCTGTGCGTCAGGCGTTGAGCCTGGCGTAACCTTGCGAGTCGTGACAACTTCTCCTCAGCGCATCGGATTTTTTGGACCATTTGGTACATATACAGAACAGGCCTTGCTGACCCAAGCCGACCTTGCGTCTGCAGAACTTGTTCCGTATCGCAATGTGCCAGATGTTCTTGATGCTGTAGAAAATGGTTCTGTTGATGCCGGCTTTGTACCGATTGAAAACTCCATTGAGGGCACAGTTAATTTTACGCAAGACGCGTTGATCTTTGATTACGAGTTGCTCATACAGCGAGAAGTCGTGCTGGATATTGAACACTGCATTGTCGCGCCAAAAGCAACAACGCTAAGTGACATTGGTGTATTACTTTCGATTCCAGTGGCGACAGCACAATGCAGCGCGTACTTACGCACAAATTTATCCAGCGCAGAAATACATGCTGCCAACTCAACGGCAGACGCTGCTCGACTCGTGGGCGAGCGTTCTGCTGCTGGCGAAAAAGGTTTGGCGGCGATTGCCCCACGAAACGCTGCAAAGTTATATGGACTCGATGTAATTGCGAGCGACATCGCAGATCATGCTGGCAACCAAACGCGCTTCGTGTTAGTAGGACGCAACGACGTGCCAGCAGCAACGGGTCACGACAAAACCGGAATCGTTGTTTTTCAGCGTGCAGATGAACCCGGAAGCTTGATTTCTATTCTGCAAGAGTTCGCCGCACGCCGAATTAATTTGTCGCACCTGTCATCGCGTCCCACAAAGGCTGGTGGCCTTGGTGATTACTGCTTCGTGATGTACGCCGATGGTCATATCTCAGACGAACTTGTCGCTGATGCGTTACGTGATTTACACGCTAAGCAAGGCGGAGTGAAGTTTTTAGGTTCATACCCTGCTGCTGGCGAGCATGCGCACACAGCGCGCGAACATGCAGACGCCCGCTGGAAAGATGCTGACGATTGGGTCAATCTTTTGCGTGGTCACATCGGCCGTTAACACTGCGGGTCTGGCAACGGAGCAGGTATCGTGGTGAGTGGAACGGTGGCAGAGCGGCCTAATGCACTTGTCTTGAAAACAAGAGGGTTAATAGCCCCGGGGGTTCAAATCCCCCCTGTTCCGCCAGTTAGTGCTCGAGAAGTCGAGCCAGAATGCGACGAAACTCAACAGTGCTGCGATCGGCTCGGCTATGCGCTTGCCCAACACCGAGTGCAATCTGATTGTCATACAGATGCTCAATGACTGCCAGATCTTCTTGCAGAACTGAGTATTCATATTGCAGCGCTGCCTGTGCAGCCTCGGCAGTTGCACCATCACTGCGCATCATCACCGTGTATAACCGAGTTGTTGACGCTGTCATTGGTTGACAAAAAGTAGCGATCGCATTCACAACACCAGTAAGTGGCAACTCAAGTCGCAAGTTTGCAGAAAATGGCGCCTGAAATGTGTACACCATATTGCGCGGTTGGACGAGTGGATGTTGGCCCGTTGCGACAAGTGGGTCTTCTTTATTAGCAATGGTGTGTGGATAATCAACAATAAAACCCCAACCGCTATTGGTCTTGTCAACGTTGTAGTCGCCGATGTTGGCGTCTTCACCGCTGCCAAACGTGCCAGCGTGGACAAACGGAAAATGTCCGAAGTCTAAAAAGTTGTCAATAAATTGTGCAGCAGTTGCATTGATGTCAATTGCTGGCATCCAGACTTTGTGTAACGATTCGTCATCCCATTCGGGGATTTCAATAATCTCAGTGACTGGAGTCTGCGGAGCAATCCAGATGAGTCCATAGCGTTCGACAACTTGAGCAGATGTGAGTTGCGCTGTTGGTGGCACCGTTGCTCCGTCGCCCAATGCCGGAATAAGCGTGCAGTGCCCAGAGCCATCAAATCGCCAACCGTGATACGGACATTGAAGCGTGTCTCCGACCACCATGCCATCACTCAGGCGGGCATTGCGGTGCGGACACTTGTCAATGAATGCTGTTATCGAGCCATTTAATCGAGTGATTACCCACGGCTCACCGAGCAGATCGACACGCACGGATGCGTGGGCGAGGTCACTTGCAAACAAAACCGGATGCCATGCAGCAGCCAGGCCCGACGAAAGATTGGTCAGCGAGGATGTCACGTCACAAGGGTAGTTCGGATGACGAAATGAATCCCTAAGATGAGTCCATGGCAAGACCTCCAGCAAGTTTGCGTGCCCTTGCAGTGGCGCGTGGCGACGAACCAGCAGATATTTTACTTAAGGGCGGACGGGTGTTGTCGCCGGCAACCAGAGAGTGGGTCACCACCGACTTGGCAATTGCAGATGGTGTGATCGCCGGGTGGGGACATCGCGAAGCACTCGAAGTCATTGATGTTGACGGCGCTGCGTTAGTGCCTGGCTTTGTTGATGCGCACATGCACTTGGAGTCATCCAAGATGTGGGTGAGTGAATATGTCAAGGCTGTGTTGCCATGTGGCACAACTGCAGTGGCAGCAGATCCGCATGAGATCGCCAACGTTGCAGGCATTGACGGAATCCGCGCGCTCATTGATGCTGCAGAACATTTGCCATTTACTTTTGGTGTGGCTGCGTCGTCGTGTGTGCCAGAGTCTCCGTTTGCATCTGCTGGTGCTGCATTTACTGTCAAAGAAGTGCGCGATTTGATTATGGAGTTTGGTGCCATTGGAGTTGCCGAAGTCATGAACTATCCAGCCGTTATAAACGGTGACCCGATGTTTAGAGAAATAATCGCAGCAGCAAATTGGCGCAAAGTTGACGGCCATGCGCCTGGTCTGCGTGGTGCACAACTTGATGCGTATTTGGCAGCAGGAATTGAAAGTGACCACGAAGTTTTTGGTCTAGAAGAAGCCCATGAAAAACGCCAAAAAGGAATGTGGGTGTTTTTGCGCCAGGGTTCGGTTAGCCAAGATTTGGTTCGGTTGCTCCCGACAGTGCTGACACATGGCACAACTGCAACGTCATTTTGTACAGATGATCGTGAGCCAGATCTGTTGCGCGACGAAGGTCATCTCAATCATTGCATTCGTTTGGCAGTACAAGAAGGTCTGAGTGAGATTGATGCATTTTGTGTAGCGTCGTATTATCCGGCCATGTATCACAACTTTTTTCATCTTGGTTCACTTGGGCCTGGATACCAAGCGGATGTTGTTGTGTTTGACACCATGAAAAATTTCAAACCGTCAATGGTGTTACAACGCGGTCGGGTAGTGGCGCGCAATGGAGTGATTGTTGAGGGTGTTGTGCCAGACGTATCACCACCAAAGTCCTTGTATAACCGCATTAATCTTCATCATCTACCAACCGCTGCCGAACTCACAATTGCACCACCACCGTCTGGAATGGCCAATGTGATCGGCGTTCAATCCGGAACTGTTCGCACTGCGGCGCTGCAACTAAATGTCAATGATGCTGCGATCGATATCGCGCGAATCGCCGTTGTTGAACGCCATAAAGGAACAGGTCGTATCGGGCTTGGATACGTGTCAGGCTACGGAATGCAGCGCGGTGCGATTGCTTCGACTGTTGCCCACGACGCACACAACATCATGGTGGTGGGTGCTCGCGACGAATCTGGACCGCGCGATATGGCTGTTGCTATCGCTCGTGTTGCAGCAATCGGCGGTGGACAAGTTGTTGTTGTAGATGGCCAAGTGATTGCTGAAATTGCGCTGCCAGTGTGCGGGCTGATTAGCGATCAACCATTGCACGTGGTGGCGGCTCAACTTGACACGGTTATCGAAGCCGCACACACAATGGGCATCACATTGGATGCACCATTTATGACGCTGTCATTTTTGGGATTGTCAGTTATTCCAGACTTGCGCATTACTGATCTTGGTCTTATTGATGTCAATTTGTTTGAGCGCATTGACGTCAACGTCTAAGTCGTTACGTTGCTGCCAGCAACTTTGACATAATGCGTCGAAACTCGACAGTGTTGCGGTCTGCCTTGGTGTGAGTTTGTCCGCCACTAAGTGGAATAGCTTTGTCGTAGAGGTATTCGATGATCTTGAGGTCTTCGTCAAAAACTGCAGTCTGAAACGCAATTGCTCTGGCGTAGTCGTCATCGCTGTGCACGTCGTTGCGGATCATTACTTGATAGAGGCAACTGGTATTCATGTCAATGGGTTGGCAGAACGATGCAATAACATTTCGCATGCCCGTCATTGTGAGATGAAGTTGCAGTGCAGACGTGAACGGCGCCCGAAAGTCGTAACGCATCGAGCGTGGTTGCACGAGTGGATGCTCGCCAGTGTCAACCTTGGGGTCCATCTTGTTGGCAATCATGTGATCACGAAGCAACGTGAAGCCCCACGGGTCTGTGTCTTTTGCTAAATCGAATCCATCAATAGTTTCATCGTCTTTGGTTCCGAAAGTTCCGAGGTGGATAAAAGGAAAATGTGTGATGTCCAAAAAATTGTCGATGAATTGCGCAGCAGATGCCCCAAACACAATGGGTGGCATCCACACTTTGGTCAAGGTTGGATCGTCCCACGCAGCAATCGGCAAAATGTCGCACAGAGGTTCTTGGGGCGCAATCCAGATCAGGTCGTATTTCACTTGCACGCGAATCGGAGCGAGGTCTGCTGTAGGTGGAGTCGTGGCTCCGGCACCGAGTGCCGGAATAAGTGCGCACGCACCAGTCTGGCCAAATCTCCAGCCGTGATACGCGCATTGCAATGTTGAATCCACAACGGTGCCATCACTCAGCCGAGCATTGCGATGCGGGCAACGATCTAAAAATGCGCTGATCTGGCCGTTCAGGCGCACAATCACCCACGGATCGCCGATCAGTTGTACGCGAACAGGCTCGTTACCAAGATCTACTGCACGCATGACTGGATGCCACGCCCGTGCAAGACCAGGGGATTCATTCGTTAACACGGTTGACATATGTCAGCGTTCTTCGCGTTCGTACGGAACTCCTAATGAGGCAGGAGCCCGCAAGCGTTTATGTGCCCAGCCACCCGAAACGATCACCAATACGAGCACTGTCATGATGAATGGCATGGCGTCGAGGATGCTGCCGTTGATTTGGATGTTGCGTGACTTTAAGGTGAGTCCCAGCGATTGCAGTGCACCAAAAAGGTATGCACCAAGCAAGGTGAGATCGGGGCGCCAGAAACCAAAGATCACTAACGCAATAGCAATCCAGCCAGCACCTTTTGTTACGCCATCAACCCATTGCGGCACAATGGTCAGGCTGTAGTACGTGCCACCAACACCTGCGAGTGCGCCACCAAGAATTGTGTGAATGTAGCGGTATTTCGCCACGTTGATTCCGACTGCATCAGCAGTCTGTGGCGACTCACCAACAGACCGCAACTTGAGGCCCGTGCGAGTGCGGAACAAGTACACAACAGATAGCACGCACAACACCCACGAGAGGTAGGTGAGGATTGTCTGATGAAACAAGATAGGTCCCACGATTGGTGTGTCGGCGAGCCCACCTGGATTCAGAATGCGGATGGGATGCTTCACTGTTTCAGATGCCACATCCCACACATTGGCGAAGTAGCTCGATAGACCCAATGCACCAGCGAAAATTGTGATGGAGAGTCCTGCCACAGTTTGATTGGTGCGTAATGTGACGCATAAGAAGGCGTGTAGTGCAGCCACTAATGCACCAGCAAATGCTCCGATAAGAATAGAACAGAGCACAACGAACCAGGATGTGCCGGGAATGTGTTGTGACGCCCATACTGCTGAGACACCACCCATCAGCATCATTCCCTCCACGCCAAGGTTGAGAACTCCACTGCGCTCGGTAAAAAGTTCACCTAAGGCCGCAAAAAATAGTGGAGTTCCATAAAACACACCTGACGCCAAAATAATTATCAAGATGTTGTTGTTCATACAATGACTCCGTCAGCGATGGTGTTTTGTCGTTTTATGCGATAGCGAGTCAGAATTTCACCCGCAACCGCCGTGAACAAAATAAGTCCTTGAAGTGTGCCCACAAGACCACTGGGGAAGTCAGGCCCCTGCAAGGCGTAGCCAGCGTTAGATAAACCACCAAGAAACACGGCAACAAAAATCGCACTAAGGGGATTTAGCCGTGCGAGTGCGGCCACCACAATGCCGGTGTAGCCATAGCCAGAAATTTGAACACCTTTTGCATCGAGAACATGGCGGAAGTCTCCTACGTCGCTTGCACCTCCGAGCCCAGCGAGAGCACCCGAAAGTGCCATGACTGTAATGATTTTCCAGCGGGCACGAATACCTGCGTATCGTGCCGCGTTAGGCGACGATGCAATCACTCCAACTTCGTAACCAAAGCGAGTTCGGTTATACAAAAACCACACAATGACCGCGGCAACTACAGCAACGACGAAGCCAAAAGGTATTTCAATTGAACCGATGCTGATGTCATTCCAGTAGGCATTTTTGGTCAATCGTTTTCCTGTGGGGAAACCGTACGACTTTGGATCACGCCAATATGAGCTGCTATTGAAAATTAGGTAATCAAGGAAAATAGCGGCAACATAGTTCAGCATTAACGAAGTGATGATTTCATTTGTTGAAAACTTGGCCTTGAGGATTCCGACAATGGCAGCCCATGCACCACCAAACAACATGCCGAAAATAATCATGGTGGCGATGATGACGGCAGTGGGTTGATCTTGGAAAGCAATGCCAGCGAATGCTGCTCCAATTGTGCCGAGGTACAGCTGGCCTTCTCCGCCAATATTGATCAGACCCATACGGAAGGCAACTGATGCTGCTAATCCAGTGAAGGCAAACGGCGTTGCTGAAATAAGTGTGCGGCTAAATGCGTCAGTTGATGCAAACCCTCGTTCAACAATGCGCGCGTACACAGAGATGGGGTTCTTGCCAGTAGCGAAAAGAACAATGCCGCCCAAAATGAGCGCACCAAGCAGCGACAACAGGGGCACACCCCAGTTCAGCCATTTGGGCTGCGTGAGACGGCGCTCAAGACGAAGTGGTGATTGCACTAGTTGTTCTCCGCAGAAAGTGATCCGCCGCCCATTAATAGACCAATTGATTCGCGGTTTGCTTCGGCGGCTGGAATATTGCCAACAATGGATCCTTCATACATCACCAAAATACGGTCTGCTAGCGCAAATATTTCTTCAAGATCTTCACTAATGAGCAACACACCAACACCGGAGTCGGCTGCATCAACTAACCGCTTGCGTACATTTTCGATTGCACCCACATCAAGGCCACGTGTGGGCGACGACACCACCATCACGGATGGCAATGAATCGAATTCACGAGCAAGGAGAACTTTTTGTACGTTTCCGCCAGAGAGCAAGCGAATAGGGGTGATGGTGTCTGGCGTTTTGACGTCATATTTTTCGATGGTTTCTTTTGCCTGAGCGCGGATTATTCGGCGACGCAAGACAGACATCTTTGAAATTGGTGCGCCACGATAAGACTTGAGAATAAGGTTGTCTTCTATTGAATGGTCAGCCACGAGGCCAGTATGTAAACGATCTTCGGGTACATGCGAGATACCTGCAGTCATCGCTTTGCGGACTCGGCTGTTTGGCACGACTTCGTTATTCACCGCAATGGTGCCGCGTGTTGCAGGGCGCATCCCACTGATAACTTCGGCTAATTCGCGTTGGCCATTACCTGCGACACCAGCAATGGCGACGATTTCAGACTCTCCTATTGTGAGAGAAATTGATTTTAATGCTTGTCGACCACGATCATCTGTTGCATCAATGTTTGAGACTTGCAAGACGATGTTGTCGGGTTTGGCATGATTAGCGCGAATTACGCGATCAAACACGACATCGCGCCCAACCATTAGTCGGGCAAGTTCGCGAGTCGAAGTAGTCGCGCACTCAATGGTGCTGACAGTCTTCCCGGCGCGCAAGACCGTTACGCGATCAGCAACGGCCATTACTTCGTCCAGCTTGTGGGAAATAAAAATAACTGTTCGTCCTTCAGCAACCATGCTACGCAATACCGTAAATAGTGCGTCTGCTTCTTGTGGCGTCAGTACTGCAGTCGGCTCATCAAGAATCAAAACTTTTGCTCCGTGGTACAGAGCCTTTAAAATTTCTACACGCTGCTGTTCACCTACAGATAATTGCCAAATCCGTGCGCTGGGATCTACTGCAATTCCGTATTGTGTTGCGAGTGCCGAGATGCGCTCAACAGCAGAAGCAGTATCCATGAAAAGACTGGAGGATTGCTCGCCCAAAATGATGTTTTCGGCAACCGTAAAAGAATTCACCAGGCGGAAGTGTTGATGCACCATGCCGATACCCCGCTCAAGTGCGATGCGCGGGCTATCAAAGTGAACGACTTCGTCATTGAGTGAGACGGTTCCTTCATCTGGTCGATAAAGACCAGTAAGAACATTAGATAGAGTTGATTTTCCGGCACCGTTCTCGCCAAGCAAGGCATGCACTTCACCAGCACGAGCCTCAAAATTGACACCATCGTTCGCCACAACGCCTGGGAATCGTTTGACGATTCCATTCATAGTGACGGTGAGTTTGGAATCAATATTATCGCTGATCAACGGTGCCCCTTAATGGTTGATACGACTATAGAAAATGAAGAGAGGGTGAACCAGATTGGCTCACCCTCTCGACAATAAATCTACGGAAACTCAGATTATTTTTGTGGAAGATCTGTTGTAATTCCCTTGATTTGGTAGTCCATGCTCATAAGTTCGCCGTATGTAGGAAGTGCTCCTTCGGCGATCTTGACAGTTCCGTCTTGAGCGGTGATCGGACCAGTGAATTCAGCCGACGGAGCTTGTGTGAGGCGCTCACGCTCAGATGCAATGAGGTCCTTGGTCTCTTGTGTGACCTTGGAGCCATAGTTTGCAATGCTGATGAAGTTGTCGCTCAGGTTCCCGTAATAGTCACCTGAAATCCACGTACCATCGATTACTGCTTGAATCTTGGCTAGTTCGTATGGGCCCCAGTCATATGTAGACGCTGTCAGCCAGATGTCTTTGAAGGCCACGCTCTGGTCTGAGTCATATCCGACCCAGCCGATGCCTTTGACTTTTGCAGCTTCACCTGTAGCTGGCGAGTCTTGGAACGAGGCGATTGCCTTGACTCCGGCGGAGATCAGTGACTCTGCAGCCTTACGCTCAATTGCTGGATCGAACCAAGTGTTTGTCCAAACGACTTTGACAGTCGCAGTTGGGTTGACTTTTTGAACACCAAGTACGAAGCCGTTGATTCCACGAATCACTTCGGGGATTGCAAACGGTGCAACAACGCCAATCTCGGCGCCTTCAGGTGCTTCTGCGCCTGCTGCAATACCAGAGAGATACTTTGTGTCCTCAGACGCTCCGTAAAACTGTGAAACGTTGTTCTTCTGGGTGTAGCCAGTTGCGAATTCAAAGCAGACATTAGGATATTTTTCGGCCGAAGCAATAAATGCATCTTGGAAACCAAAAGATGTTCCAAAGATAATGGTGTTGCCATCTTTGACAAGGTCGTCGATGACGATCTCCACTTGCGGACCTTCAGGAACATTTTCCTTATATGTGGTGATGACTTTGTCACCAAGTTGCTCTTGCACGTAGTTGCGACCGGCATCGTGTGTCTGTGTCCATCCACCATCGTTGATCGGGCCAACGTAGACCCATGCTGCTTTTATTGGACCGCCATCTGCAGGTGCACAATTAACAACGGTGCCACCTTCGAAGGGTGTGAAGTTGGTGAACGTAAACGCCTCACTTGTTGCTTCAGCCATTGTGGTGTCTGTTGCTTCAGCCATTGTGGTGTCTGTTGCACTGTCGCTATCACTTCCGCAGGCTGCGAAAATGAGTGCTGCCGCGGTTACGACCGTGGCAATTTTGATGAATTTCTTCATGTATATGTTCTCCCTTTTGATCGGCACCGTCCGTGGCCCCGTATGAAACAACACTAGCCTCAGCGGACGGGGTGATTTGCTAGCCAAACTTCGTCATACATGAAGACTGTGTATCGCATTCGTGCGGATACACTCCATCATCCATGGAGAGGTGCCAGAGTGGCCGAATGGGGCGCCCTGCTAAGGCGTTGTCCGTGTTAAAGCGGACCGTGGGTTCAAATCCCACCCTCTCCGCCAAATTCCCCCTGTGGATAACTCTATAAAACGAAGGGCTTGATTGCAGTCTTCATATAAAAGTACCTATTCTGCAAAACCTGTCGTCATCGAATAGCTGCCCCCAACGGTCCTTGATCATTTCAAGTTCCTTTTTGTCAACATCCGAGTTTCGAGATGCTGATTCGAAATGGTACAGGCGCGCATGTGGAGTCCAGATAATTCGATATCCAGCGCTCAGAATCTTAAAAGCGAGGTCAATGTCGTTAAAG
>JAEMRC010000139.1 GCA_016463545.1 Ilumatobacteraceae bacterium | reverse complement strand
CGACGACCATCTGCATCGGCCGCCAATACATCGTCAATTGTTGTTGGTTGCCAGTCCTTGTGGTGATTCAAAGCATGCTCAACAACCATTGCTATATCTGACCACATGATGCGTCCAGAAAGAAAAGCGTCGACAGCGATTTCGTTTGCTGCCGAAATACACGCCGGTGCCGTGCCACCACGCCGACCTGCCTCGTAGGCAATTGAAAGGCACGGAAATGTTGTTGTGTCAGGTGTCTCAAACTCAAGAGTTGATAACTGCGTCCAGTCAATGCGCCCAAATGGTGTGGCGATGCGATGTGGGTAGGCCAATGCATATCCGATCGGAAGTCGCATATCTGGCTGTGAGAGTTGCGCAATAGTCGACCCGTCTGTGAATTCGACCATGGAGTGCACAATTGATTGCGGGTGTACAACGACTTCAATGTTGTCGTAATCAATATTAAAAAGTTCATGCGCCTCGATCACTTCTAGTCCTTTGTTCATCAGAGTTGACGAGTCAACGGTGATCTTGGGCCCCATCTTCCACGTGGGGTGTGCCAATGCATCAGCCACCGAAACCGCGCGCAGAGATTCTGGGGTTCGTCCTCTAAATGGACCCCCGCTTGCCGTCAGAATCAGACGTGCCACTTCTGAGCGGTCATATGACGAGCGAAGACACTGATGAATCGCACAATGCTCGCTGTCGACTGGCACAAGAGTTGCCCCCGAAACCGATCGCAATGGCTGCACGATTGGCCCCGCAGCGATGAGGCTTTCTTTGTTGGCAAGACCAAGGCGTTTGCCTTGACGCAATGTCTCTAACGTGACTGGCAGACCAGCGAATCCGACCACACCGTTCATGACGACATCAGCGACATCAACAATGGCGACCAGATCATCAACAACGCAAACATCAGGCAATAGCTCGGCCACCTGTCGTCGTGCATGTTCATCTGCAACCACCACAACAAGAGGTTTGAAGTATTTTGCTTGCTCAACGACGAGATCGACTGCGCTTCCGACGGCAAGCGCAGTCACCACGTAATCATCACTGTGAGCCTTGACGACTTCGAGTGTCTGGCGACCAATAGAGCCAGTAGACCCGGCAATTGCGACTCGTAGTTGTGACACGGCAATCAGTCTGCCAGTTAGATACTCAATGAGGGGGCTTGAGGTGGTGTTACGTGATCTATTTTACCCAAGGTTCAAGAACCAGCATGAGGTAATACGCACTTGGAAGCACGAACAAGAACGAGTCAAACCGATCGAGAATTCCGCCGTGACCAGGCACGATTGAGCCAAAATCTTTGACATCCAGGTTTCTTTTGAACATTGACTCAACAAGGTCTCCGATTGGAGCCATGACTGAAATCACAAGAGCAAGCAACAGTATTTCGCTCAGCGAGTTCCATGTATCTGAGCGCGAACCGATCAGCGCCACTGCGACAAATGTTGCAATGGCCCCACCGACAAGACCTTCGACAGTTTTGCCTGGACTCACCCATTCTCGAACAGGAGTACGTCCTATTGAAGACCCAATCATCAATGCACCGACATCGTTAGCGACGACACCAGCCACGATCAAGAACAATGTGTCTGTTCCGATTGAAGATGGCAGTGCTGCATTCGTTGAATATCGCAAGATCAATGCCGCAAAAGATCCGAGAAGCCCAATCCAAACAACAGCCATTGATGTGATCGCCGTATTAGGCATTGGCCCGCTCTGCACACCTTGCGCACCGACAAAACCAATCGAGATTGCAATAAATGCAAACGTCACAACCAATGGCAATGCTGCATCTCCGATCCAGTACGCAGCCAATGGCGCCGAAATACATGCTGCAAGTCCGGCCAGAGTTGCAGGCCTGTATCCCTTTTCTGTGACCTTGCCAAAAAATTCAACTCCAGCGAGTCCCAAAATTGCAGTGACAATGAGGAGCACTGCAACAGGTCGCCACATCACAGCGATGATAAATGCAGCCAAAAGGATTAATCCTGTCGTCACTGCTGTGGGCATGTCTCGCCCTGACACACCTCCGCGAGAAGTTTTTCTGGGCGCGTTACCTTGACCGCGACGCACCTGTTGTGGTCGTGCTTGACCGCCTGTGATGTCATATGACGGATCAGATGGAATTTCATACGAAAGATCTTTGGGCTCGGGTCGCCGTGCGCGGTCTCCTGTTGGGTCTGTGCCGATCGAAAGTTTTTCTGGGCGTGCCGGCGGTTCGGTTCTTTGCTGAAATGTCTCCCACACATTGGCAGACGAATCGTCTCTTGTTTCGGTAAACCTAGGCATCTCTCCCGTTGGAGGTTCGGTCCAATGAGGCAAGTCCCCTGTATCGCCGGTCAGCGTGAGTGGCGACTCGTTTGTGGCGTCGTCAGCAAACTGCACCGTTCCAAAGTCTGTTCCAAAGTCTGTTCCGTACTCTGGTTCATCTTTGTTGTCTTTTTGATTGTCTTCTTGGCGACGCCAAATGTCATCACTCATATTGATCCCCTTTCGGGAGTGTGTGTGGATGTGTACAACCTATACCTCAAGAAGTTCTTGTTCTTTGCGAGTAAAACCCTTGTCAATCGACTCAACATGATCATGCGTCAGTTTTTCTAGATCTTTTTCTGCGCGCTCTAATTCATCTTTAGAAATATCGCTGCTCTTTTCTGCAGTCTCTAAACTCTTTCGAACATCTCGCCGCACATTACGAACTGCGATACGACCATCTTCTGCCATATTTTTCACAACCTTGACAAACTCTTTTCGTCGCTCTTCGGTGAGTGTCGGAAAGTTAATGCGAATCACCACGCCATCATTGTTGGGTTGCAGATTGAGGTCGCTATCACGGATTGCCTTTTCGATCGGCGTCATTGCCCCTTTGTCGTGGGGTTTGATAACGAGCGTTCGCGAATCAGGCACCTGAAAACTTGCAAGTTGCTGAATCGGCACTGGTGATCCGTAATAGTCAGCCAAGATACGTTCGACAAGAACGGGAGACGCCCGGCCAGTTCGGACAGAACTGAATTGAGCCTGAACATGCTCTACTGCTTTTTCCATCTTTTCGATGGCCTCTAGCAACGCTTCGTCGATCACCCAACCAGCGTACCTACTGCTTCACCCTTGAGTATGGACTTGACATTGCCTGGCCTCAAAAGGTCAAACACCACAATGGGTAATGAATTGTCCATACAAAAAGTGATTGCGGTGGAATCCATGACCTTGAGTCCCTTGGTGATCACGTCCATGTGGCTGATTCGATCGTAGCGAGTTGCGGTCTTGTCAAGTTTGGGGTCTGCGGTGTAGACCCCGTCAACGCCTGAGTGTGTTCCCTTTAAAATCGCTTGCGCATCAATCTCTGCGGCCCGCAAGGCAGCCGCCGTATCGGTTGTAAAGAATGGGTTTCCGGTTCCGCCCGCCAAAATGACGATGCGCCCCTTCTCCATGTGACGTTGCGCGCGGCGGCGGATATAGGGCTCGGCGACTTTGGGCATTTCGACCGCAGTCATCACGCGCGACTGCTGGCCTGCTCGCTCAAGTGCGTCTTGCAATGCCAAACCGTTCATCACCGTCGCGATCATTCCCATGTAGTCGGCTTGCGCCTGATCCATTCCTTGCCCAGCACCCTTGAGACCCCTCCAAAAGTTTCCGCCGCCGACCACAATGGCGATATCGACCTCTAGTTCAGCCTTCGTTTCTTTTAGTTCTTGCGCGACTTGTTGAAGAACGGAATTATCA
>JAEMRC010000138.1 GCA_016463545.1 Ilumatobacteraceae bacterium | reverse complement strand
GCCACGAGCAATATCTGTACTGCTCAGGTGCTACTTGCAAACATGGCAGGAATGTTCGGGATTTGGCATGGGCCAGATGGCCTCAAAAGAATTGCGCACCGAGTTCATGCTCACGCACTGACGATCTCTACATCATTCGCTATGGCAGGGTTGAAAGTTCGAAACGAAGCTTTCTTCGACACGGTGTCTTGCGATAGCGCTGACGCGGCCGCAATTGTAAAACGAGCACGTAACGCAGGTTTCAATATACGTCTTGTATCTGACACCGTTTTCTCCCTCAGTGTTGACGAAACCACAACTGACCAAAGCGTCTTCGAACTCTTGAATGCGATGGGAGTGCCTCTTGTTGTTGCATCTGGAACAGATGCCGCTACCGGACTTTTCCGCACGGACACATTCATGAAGCAATCGGTGTTTCACCGCTATCACACGGAACACGAGATGCTTCGGTACCTTCGCGGATTAGCCGACAAGGACCTTGCTCTTGATCGCACAATGATTCCCTTGGGTTCCTGCACAATGAAATTGAATTCAACGACTGAGATGGAGCCGGTAACGTGGCCAGAGTTCTCGTCACTTCATCCATATGTGCCGGCGGACGAATCAGTTGGTATTCGCACAGTGCTTGCAGAACTAGAGGCAATGCTTGTCGAAATCACCGGATACGACGCGGTAAGCCTTCAACCAAACGCTGGAAGTCAAGGCGAGTTTGCTGGTCTTATGGCAATTCGCGCGTATCACCGCTCTCGAGGTGACGTTCAACGCACAATATGTCTGATCCCCTCCAGTGCCCATGGAACGAATGCTGCTAGCGCCGTGATGGCAGGCATGTCAGTGGTTGTGGTTGCTTGCGACGAAAACGGAAACGTCGACGTCGTCGACCTACAGAACAAAGCAGAACTTGCCGGAGACAATCTCGCAGCAATTATGGTGACCTACCCATCCACGCACGGTGTATTTGAAGAAGCAATATCTGATATTTGCGACATAATCCATCAGCAGGGTGGTCAGGTATATGTCGACGGAGCCAATCTCAACGCTCTAGTTGGTACAGCTCAGCCGGGAAAATTTGGGGCAGACGTAAGCCACCTGAACCTTCACAAGACATTCTGCATTCCACACGGTGGAGGTGGACCCGGCGTCGGACCTGTCGCTGTTCGCAGTCATCTCATACCGTTTCTTCCGAGCGACCCATTGCAACCATCGTCAGGCATTGGTCCCGTGTCAGCTGCGAATTTCGGTTCTGCAAGTATCTGCGCCATTCCGTGGGTGTATATATCGATGATGAGTGCAGATGGTTTGTTACAGGCGACTGCCGATGCAATCTTGTCTGCCAATTACGTTGCACATCGTCTTAATTCTTCTTATCCGGTTCTCTATACGGGTGCGAACAATACGATTGCCCATGAGTGCATTCTTAACGTGGGTGAAGTGATTAAAGGCTCTGGACTATTGATCGATGATATTGCTAAGCGTCTAATGGATTACGGCCTTCATGCCCCAACGATGAGCTTTCCTGTGGCCAATACCCTGATGGTTGAACCAACAGAGAGCGAGTCGCTTGCTGAAGTTGATCGCTTCTGTGATGCAATGATCAGCATCCGAGGGGAAATAGAAATGGTTCTGTCCGGACTAATAAATGCTGAAGAGTCCGTGCTGCATTACGCACCTCACACCGTTGAAGACATCGCTGGTGATTGGAAACGTTCGTACAGCAGAGCCTCTGCCTTATATCCACTTGCACATCTCAGATCTCGTAACTACTACCCATCAGTCTCTCGTATCGACGCAGCCTATGGAGATCGAAATCTGGTGTGCACCTGTGCCCCAATTGAGCAGTACGCAATCAGTCTTGAAAACGCTACGGTGGGCTCGTGAGCGAATCCGAGCCAAACACATCAACGAACCCTCTCGAACAGTTACTGGCACTTCTTGGAACACTCGATCCAATAGATCTTGCTAGCAAGGCAGTCGATGTCACCCGCAGGACCAGCGAATCGCTATTGACAGTTCTTGAAAATTTTGCCTCGACAGTTGACAACCTTAATAAGACAACTTCGCGCATCAACAGTTTGCTCGACGAAGTGGAAGAGCCCCTACGTCGCATCATGCCGCAAGTGGGCAATGCTATGAACGCAATGGCGTCGATGGGTGAAGTTGCAGCACAACTCGGAGACCTGACGAAGCGGTTGGGGCCGCTCACTACGTTGGCAGAAAATGCAGGAGGTTTATTTGGGTTTCGACCCAACAAACCGTCTTCGTCTACTTCTGCTTCGCAACAAACGGAGTAGCAACAACTACCCCTCCGATGAGATTTCCGCGCACGTCCATCGAGACTGAGTCCCCCACGGTTGTTGTCGGTTTCACAAATGCCATCGCCACACAATGACCAAGTGTTGGGGAGAAATTGCCACTACTGACAAAGCCGATCTCATTGCCTGCAGCATCCAGCACTCGGGTCCCATCACGAGCAGGTCGTCGACCTGGAATAGAGATTCCGACCAAGCGCCGATCTACTCCCCGATTCTTTTCATTTGTCAGTGCTGTCTTGCCGTAAAAGTCAGGCTTATTCCACGCAACGACCCATTCGAGACCCGCCTGTAACGACGAGATCCCTTCACCAAGTTCATGACCATGCAACGGCAATCCGGCCTCTAAACGAAGTGTGTCACGCGCGCCTAGACCAGCTGGAATTGCGCCTGCTTCACACAACGCATTCCAGACAACTGCAGCGCCATCGTTCGGCACAGCAATTTCAACGCCGTCTTCACCCGTATAACCAGTTCCCGCTACCACGCAGGAAAAACCGCACACTTGGATTTCTTCAACAGTGAATCGTCGGACCGCGGCAGCGTCCGGACAAACTCGTGCGACGGCGCTACGTGCCCCAGGACCTTGCACAGCAATCACTGCGCGCGTGGCTGTTGTGTCCGTTCCACCAATTGCTGCAACAACGCGATCTGTGTTTGATGCGTTCGGCATCACATCAAAGACTTGATCACTTACCCACCAAACAATAATGTCATCAAGCACACTGGCGTCATCTTTATCGAGCAAATGTGTGTATTGCGCACGACCTGGAGTAATGCGTGACAAATCATTAGTGAGACACGTCTGCAACTGATCGAATGCTGTCGGACCTTCTACGCGTACAGTTCCTAAATGCGACACGTCAAAAACGACAGCGCCAGTACGACAGGCCGCATGTTCTGCCAGAGTCCCTGACGAGTATGCCAAGGGCATGTCCCAACCACCGAACGGAACCATTTTTGCGCCAAGCAAACGATGCTGAGCATCAAGTGGCGAAAAGCGCACCCTTACACTGCCCGGGAAATTGCGACATCTTCTGAGACATCACTTGGATGCAACAACACAATCTGCTTGTCCACCTGTTCCCGCACTGAATCCATTGGAAGAATATTCAAAACACCTTGTCCGTGACGTAGCACGTCGATTAGCTCATCTCCATTGCATAGAATTACTGATGAGCCATCAATAACGAGATGCGCTGCAGAAATGTCGGTTTCAATGTGATCGCGAAGATAAGCGAAAACATCACGTATTGACTCCAAACGGATACCGGCATCAAGAAGCTGCTTGATTATTCGCAATTCAAGCAAATCGCGATATGTGTAACGACGACGACTTCCACTCCCCGCCGCATCAGTACCTGACGGGCGTACCAGATCTGTACGCGCCCAATAATCAAGGCGACGATAGGTAATGCCCACCACGTCTGCTGCTTGCGTTCCACTAAAAGTTTGAGTCATTGAGGTGTCGATTCGT
>JAEMRC010000044.1 GCA_016463545.1 Ilumatobacteraceae bacterium | reverse complement strand
TGCTGGTCGCGTAACCAAGATTTTCAAGTGATAGGACGAAACAATGGCAAAAAGTGAAAAGCGAGTGAAAATTACTCTCGAATGCACAGAGTGCAAAGAGCGCAATTACATCACCACAAAATCAAAGGTCAATGACCGCGAGCGCCTTGAAATGAAAAAATACTGCGCCACCGATCGTCGATCAACAATCCACAAAGAGACCCGTTAGGAGCGGGTTTTGCAGGGACTAGCGACTCAGATATGAGCCACTAGCGACAGAGGGCAGTAGCTCAGCTGGTAGAGCATCGGTCTCCAAAACCGAGGGTCGGGGGTTCAAGCCCCTCCTGCCCTGCACAGAACACAACGAATATTAGGAACACAATGTCAACAGATATGAATCGCGAGCAAAAGCGGGCACTCAAGCGAATGGGGGCTCTGAACGAACAGGGCAACCCTACGCGCACGCCTTCTCAGCCGCGGACCAAGAATTCAGGTGCAGAGCGAGTTGGTCCTGTTCGTTATCTCCGCGAAGTTCGCGAAGAAATGAGCAAGGTGGCGTGGCCAAAGTGGCCAGAAGTCCGGCGCTATTCCATCGTGGTGCTGGGTACCGTGGTGGTCTTCACTGCGTATATCGGTGGTCTAGATGCGGTGTTTGCAATTTTCTCTGGTTGGCTATACAAGGACTAAACGAGGCTTTCATTATGAGCGACAATATTTTCACAACTGATGTTTCAGAAACAGACAACGCCACTCCAGACGTGGTGCTTGATCTCACGCTTGACGCCATAGTCGATGCCGACGCAGAAGAAGAGCAAGAGGACGAGCAAGAAGAAGAACAGCCTTGGATGAAACCAGGCTCTTGGTATGTCGTGCACACACAGTCTGGCTACGAAAAAAAGGTAGAGCACAATCTCAAGACACGCATCGCATCAATGAGCATGCAAGACGATATTTACGAGATCGTTATTCCGATGGAAGAGGTCGTTGAGTTCAAGCAAGGTCGCAAGCAGACCGTGCAGAAAAAAGTTTTCCCTGGATATTTATTAGTGCGCTGTGAAATGGATGACCCGACGTGGTTTTGTATTCGCAACACTCCGGGCGTCACGGGTTTTGTTGGCCAGAGTCAAAAAGGTCAAAAGCCAACACCGTTGTCAAAGCGTGAAGTCGAAACTTTCTTGTCAGCAAAAGGCGATGGCCAAGATGCGCCAAAGCGCAAAGCACCAAAGTTGGAGTACGAAGTGGGCGAGGGCGTGCGAGTCAAAGAAGGTCCGTTCGCAGACTTCAGCGGTCAAGTTGCTGAGATCAATGCAGACCACATGAAACTCAAAGTGCTCGTGAATATCTTTGGTCGCGAAACACTTGTCGAAATGGACTTTGTTCAAGTCGTCAAGCTCTAACAGTATTTATTTGTAGTAATAGTTTTTATTAGGAAGAAGAGAACACAAAATGGCAAAGAAAAAAGTCACAGCGATCGTGAAGATCCAGATTCCGGCAGGCAAGGCAACTCCTGCTCCACCAGTCGGTACTGCGCTCGGACCTCATGGTGTGCAGATCATGGATTTCGTGAAGCAATACAACGCAGCCACAGAAGCACAGGCCGGCACAATCATTCCAGTCGAAATCAGCATCTTTGAAGATCGCTCATTTACATTTATTCTCAAGACACCACCGACGCCAGTTCTCTTGCGTCAAAAGGCTGGTCTCGAAAAAGCATCACAGACTCCTGGTAAGTCAGTGTGCGGAAGCGTGACAGAAGCAGATGTCGAAGCAGTGGCAAAGATCAAGATGCCAGACCTAAATGCCTATGACCTTGAAGCTGCCAAGCAACAAGTTCGTGGTACTGCACGGTCAATGGGATTAACAGTCGTTAAATAATCATCTCGTCGTTCAGAGAAACCTCATCTGAACCGAGTCACAAGAAAGAGAGGGAGGCATCATGCCGCAAGGAAAGAAATACAAAGCAGCAATCGCACTGTTCAACCGCGATAGTCAATTCACACCCACAGAAGCAGTGGACCTCGTGAAAAAGACTGCAACAGCAAAATTCGATGAAGGCATTGAAGTTGCCATTCGTCTCGGAGTCGATCCCCGCAAGGCCGATCAAACAATCCGTGGCACCGTCGCATTGCCATCCGGAAGCGGAAAATCAGTTCGCATCGCCGTGTTCGCATCTGGCGATGCCGCCCAAGAAGCGCGTGCCGCAGGCGCCGACATTGTTGGTGCTGATGAATTGGCCGCCGAAATCGAAGCCGGAAAAATGGATTTCGATCTTGCAATCGCAACTCCTGACATGATGCCTCTTGTGGGTCGCCTTGGTCGAGTGCTCGGACCGCGTGGTTTGATGCCCAACCCCAAGACCGGCACCGTCACAATGGATGTTGGTCGAGCAGTGGCCGAGTTCAAAGGCGGAAAAGTCGAATATCGCGCCGATCGCTACGGAAACGTGCATGTGGTCATTGGCAAAGCATCATTTGCGCCTGCAGATCTCGAAGCCAACCTTCGCGCAGTTTTAGATGAAATCCAGCGTGCCAAGCCAGCGTCAGCCAAGGGCAAGTACTTGCGCAAAGTGTCGCTCTCTTCCACGATGGGGCCAGGTGTCAAGGTCGACACTGACCGACTCAAGGTTGCCGAGTAGGTCCAAAAAATAGACGTAGTGAAACGTTCAAGTCCCCTCTAGGATTTGGGTCGTATAACTTCATCTCAGGTAGTCGCCAGAGACATCAGGTTCCGGTTTACCGGCCAAGGGGCAATTTGCCCGCCCGATTAGGCGAATTCTTCATTGTGTGCACTCGTTGCGCTTGGTGCGGCGTTCGTTTCTAGCGAATGCCCCGAGTAACGATCGTCGTATCCATATTTTAAGAACAACCGAGAAAGAATTATCAAGGAGGTCAAATGTCAACTGTTCGTTCTGAAAAGCTCGCTGTTGTGGCCCACGTGCGCGAAAAGCTCGAAAAATCCGATGCTGCCATCATCACTGAATACCGCGGTATGACCGTGGCTGCACTTGCGGGTCTGCGCTTGAGTCTCCGCGAGATTGGTGCTGAGTACCACATCTACAAAAACACACTGGCGAGGTTTGCTGCCCGTGAAGCAGGGGCCACTGGCCTCGAAAATATTCTCGTTGGTCCCACCGCCATCACATTCGTGCATGGTGATGTGGCCGCCGCGGCCAAAGCCCTTAAGGATTACGCCAAGACCAACCCCTTGCTCGTAATTCGCGGGGGCGTGGTTGGCTCCGTGACTCTGAGTGCTGCAGATGTTGTCGTTTTGGCCGACTTGCCATCGCGCGATGTCATGCTGGCAAATTTTGCTGGTCTCTTGCAAGCGCCGTTGGTCAAGACCGCTGGTCTCTTGCAGGCTTTGCCTCGCAACATGGCCTATGGACTCAAAGCCCTCATCGATCAAAAAGAAGCCGCGTAGGCGGCGGTTGTTTGAAGAAGATTTCTACGAATACCGAGCATTATCAACTAATCCAAAACAAGTAATACACAACAACAAAAGGAGATGAGCAACATGGCTCTCACACAAACCGAGATTCTTGACGGAATTTCACAACTCACAGTTATTGAACTCAAGGGACTCCTTGACGCATTTGAGGAAAAATTCGGCGTGACCGCAGCAGCCCCAATGGCGATGGCGTTTGCTGGAGCTCCAGCAGGTGGCGGAGCAGCAGCCGCTGACGAGGAAGAAAAAGACGAGTTTGACGTCATTCTTACTGAGGCCGGTGGACAAAAGATCCAAGTCATCAAGGCAGTACGTGAATTGACCAGCCTGGGACTCAAAGAAGCCAAGGATCTTGTAGATGGTGCTCCTAAGGCTATTTTGGAGAAGGCCAGCAAGGTTGACGCCACTAAGGCCAAGGCTGCGCTTGAAGAAGCCGGCGCAACCGTCGAACTCAAATAACCCCCCAACGGCACCCGCCGTTGTCCAATTTGCTAGTTGTTCCCGCAACATGAGGGCGATAGCCTTCATAGTTGCTGTCCGTGTGACGAAGCCCCCATTTACGTGGTGGAGTCGTCCCATGGGTAACCGCCCCTCGTCGCTGTCAGGAGTTTTTTTGTGACCTCTCGTTCGTCGTCTCGCACACGCTATTCGTTTGCTAATCTCGCCGACCCTCTCGAACTACCCGATCTGATCGACGTTCAACGTAAATCATTTGATTGGTTTATGCGTGATGGGCTTGTCGAAACTTTTGGAGATATTTCGCCCATCAGTGATTACAGCGGTGACCTCACGCTTGAGCTCGAATTCGATCCAGACGACGAAGACCTCTGCCCAGGACCAAAGTTTACAGAAGCAGAATGTCGCGAAAAAGAAATGACGTTTGCAAGCCCAGTGTTTGTGCGCGCACGTTTCGGAAATCGTCAGACTGGTGAAATCAAAGAGCAAGTTGTCTTCATGGGCGACTTCCCCAAGATGACCAAAAAGGGAACATTCGTTATTAACGGAACAGAGCGCGTTGTTGTGTCGCAGCTTGTCCGTTCGCCAGGAGTTATTTTTGAACCAGGAGAGCGCTATCGCTTGCGTAACCTCTCAAAGCATCAGTTAGTAAAAGGAACAATCCATCCATACCGTGGCGAGTGGCTCGAGTTTGACGTTGAGCACAAGCCCGGAAAAGATGTCACCGCTGGCACGCGTGTTGCTCGCAAACGTCGCATGGGTATTTTCACTCTGTTGCGCGCGCTCGGATACGACGAAGAAGGCGCACCAGGTTTCTTGGATCGTTTCGTTGCATACTTCGACTTCCTTGAAGGACAGTGGGAAAAAGAGCGTCACATTTCACCAACAAAAGACGAAGCGATTCTTGAGATCTACAAGCGCGCTCGTCCAGGCGAACCAGCCACCCAAGAGTCGGCACGCGCCTTTTTTGAGGGTGCTTTTTTCGAAAACCGTCGCTATTCACTGAGTCGTGTTGGCCGTTACAAACTGCATCGCAAACTCGGAGCCGAGGTTAATTTATTGACAGAGCGCTTCGGTCTCACAGCCGCGCAGTTAGACATTGCATCAGAGGACCAAGACGTGTTGTCACGTTGTGAGGTTCTTGCAGCCATTACATACATGCTTAATCTTGTCAAGCAAGAGCCCGGCTACCGCCTTGACGATCAAGACCACTTTGCAAACCGCCGTATTCGTTCGGTTGGCGAACTCATCCAGAACCAAGTTCGCATTGGCTTGTCTCGTATGGAGCGTGTCGTTCGCGAACGCATGACCACACAAGACACCGAGGCGATCACACCACAGTCGCTCATCAACGTTCGTCCAGTGACTGGCGCAATCAAGGAGTTCTTCGGAACATCACAATTGTCGCAGTTCATGGACCAAGTAAACCCGTTGTCTGGACTCACTCACCGTCGCCGTTTGTCAGCACTCGGACCAGGTGGACTCAGTCGTGAGCGTGCAGGTTTTGAAGTTCGAGACGTTCACTTTTCTCACTACGGTCGTATGTGTCCGATTGAAACACCAGAAGGTCCAAACATTGGTCTTATTGGTGCGCTCAGTACGTATGCGCGAGTCAACAAGTTCGGTTTCATTGAGACTCCGTACCGTCGCGTCAAAGACGGAAAAGTCACAAGCGAAATTGTTTACATGGCTGCAGACGAAGAAGAAAACTGGGTCGTTGCTCAAGCAAACACGCCGATCAATAAAGACTCATCTCTCAAGGGACCACGCGTTCTGGTGCGTCGCTCACCTCAGGCTGCCAGCCTTGATGACTTGCGTAAAATGCTTGAAGCAGAAAGTTTCTTTGGTTCTACCACTGACATCGCATCTGTAACGCCTGAAGAAGTCAACTTTATTGACGTCTCGCCAAAGCAGATCGTGTCTGTTGCAACCGCATTGATTCCGTTCTTGGAGCATGACGATGCCAACCGCGCATTGATGGGCGCAAACATGCAACGTCAAGCAGTGCCACTCGTTCGTGCTGAGGCACCATATGTTGGTACAGGTATCGAACTTCGCGCAGCGCGTGACGGAGCCGACCTTATTTTGGCTCACGAGGACGGCGAAGTCGTTGAGATCAATGGTGATTCGATCACCATGAAATATGCCGGTTCTTCAAAGCGTTTCGAGCATCCGCTACTGAAGTTCCATCGTTCCAACCAAGACACATGCATCAACCAAATCATTCGCGTCGTCGAAGGCCAACAAGTCAAGAAAGGTGATCTTCTTGCTGACGGTCCAAGTACTGACAAGGGTGAACTGGCGCTGGGCAAGAACCTACTTGTGGCACTTATGCCGTGGGAGGGTTACAACTTTGAGGACGCAATCATCCTGAGTGAGCGCATGGTCAAAGATGATGTTTTGACATCAATACACATTCACAACTACGAAGTGGACGCTCGCGAAACAAAATTAGGTGCAGAAGAAATCTCTCGCGACATTCCTAACTTGTCAGACGACATTGTGCGTGACCTTGACGATGACGGCGTGATCCGCATTGGTGCAGAAGTTGGCCCCGGAGACGTGTTGGTCGGAAAAGTCACACCAAAAGGTGAGACCGAACTCACGCCTGAAGAGCGTTTGTTGCGAGCAATCTTTGGTGAGAAGGCACGTGAAGTACGTGACACATCCCTCAAGGTTCCTCACGGAGAAGGCGGTCGCGTCATTGACGTAAAAACTTTCTCTCGTGAAAAGGGAGACGAGTTGCCACCAGGTGTTAACCAGTTCGTGCGCGTGTTCGTTGCCCAAAAGCGCAAAATCAGCGTGGGTGACAAGCTTGCTGGCCGTCACGGAAACAAGGGTGTTATCTCCAAGATTCTGCCAATCGAAGACATGCCGTTCTTAGAAGACGGAACACCTGTCGACATCATCTTGAACCCGCTTGGTGTTCCGAGCCGAATGAACGTTGGTCAGGTGCTCGAAGCACATCTTGGCTATTGCGCACGATGGGGTTGGACCGATCCAAAGACCGGCAAGCTTGTTGGACAGCCTGCAATTCGTGGCACAGAGACAAAAACACGGCCAACAACCGAGCCAGCAACGTTTATTGCGACGCCGGTATTTGATGGTGCACACTGGGACGAAGAAGAAGCAGCCGGCGAACATCCGACGATTCAAAACATTTTCCGCAATCTCACGCCAGAAGGTATTGACGGACAGCGTCTGATTCAAAACTCCGGAAAAACTTTTTTGCGTAACGGTCGCACCGGAGAGGTGTACGACAACCCCATCACTGTTGGTTTCATGTACATCCTCAAGTTGTCTCACTTGGTAGACGACAAGATCCACGCTCGTAGCACCGGACCATACAGCATGATCACACAGCAACCGCTTGGTGGTAAGGCTCAATTCGGCGGACAGCGATTCGGCGAAATGGAAGTATGGGCACTCGAGGCCTATGGCGCAGCGTATTGCTTGCAAGAACTGCTCACCATTAAATCGGACGATGTTCTTGGTCGTGTCAAGGTGTACGAAGCCATTGTCAAGGGTGACAATATTCCTGAGCCTGGCATTCCTGAGTCATTCAAAGTACTCATGAAAGAAATGCAGTCATTGTGTCTCAACGTCGAAGTACTTGCTTCTGACGGTCACGAGATCGAAATGCATGGCTTTGATGACGAGATTTATCGCACCGCCCACGAACTCGGGATTGACATCAGTCGCCCAGAGCGTGGCTCTGACGATGATGACAACCGCGAACGACGCGGCGCCCGCGCTTAATTTTTACATCTGACTACGACCACTAACCAGGACCACTAACCAGGAAACGACACCAACATGCTCGACGTGAATATGTTTAACCAATTACGAATCGGCTTAGCAACAGCGGAGCAAATCCGTCTGTGGTCAAAAGGCGAAGTCAAAAAGCCAGAGACCATCAACTACCGAACACTGCGACCTGAAAAAGATGGTCTGTTCTGCGAAAAAATCTTCGGACCAACTCGCGATTGGGAATGCTATTGCGGCAAATACAAGCGTGTTCGTTTCAAAGGCATCATCTGTGAGCGTTGCGGGGTAGAAGTTACTCGTTCAAAAGTGCGCCGTGAGCGCATGGGACACATTGAGTTGTCGGCACCAGTTGTGCACATTTGGTACCTACGCGGAACCCGTTCTTGGCTGGCATATCTGTTGGGTGGACTTGCTCCTAAAGAAGAACTCAAAGCAAAGCAACTTGAAAAAGTTATTTATTTTGCGGCAAATCTTGTGACAACAGTTAATGAAGAATTGATTCACAAGGACATGCCAGAGCTTGAGGCAGATTTCTTGCAATCTTGCGATGACCTCATTGTTGCCCGTGATAAGGCCATGAAGAAGGTTTTGAAAGATTTCGAAGTCGAACTAAAGACAATGGAAAAAGAAGGCGCCAAGGATGTAGACGTACGTGCTCGTCAACGCGCCATGGACAAGGAAGAACTTAACCGGAGAGAAAAGTTCGACAATGAAATCGACCGCGTGAAGCGCGCATGGGACGAATTCAAAGATCTACATCCTCGCCAAATCATCGAAGATGAAGAACTATGGAATGAGATGAGGTTCCGTTACGAGGATTACTTCGAAGGTGGAACTGGCGCTGACGCGATTAAGTCTCTGATCGACAGCATTGACTTTGACGAAGAAGAACTCAAGTTGCGTGATGCTCTTGAAAATGGTCTCAAAGGAAAACCGCTGTCAACGCAGCGTAAGCAAAAGGCTATTAAGCGTCTCAAGATCGTCACATCGTTTAATAAGCGTGACGAGCAGGGTCGCCGTGTCAATAGCCCCAAGGCAATGATCCTTGATGTCGTTCCAGTGATCCCACCTGAATTGCGCCCAATGGTGCAACTTGATGGTGGTCGATTCGCAACATCAGACCTCAACGATCTCTATCGCCGAGTCATCAACCGCAACAACCGTTTGCGCCGTCTCCTTGATCTTGGAGCACCAGTAATTATCGTGAACAACGAAAAGCGAATGCTGCAAGAAGCAGTGGATGCTTTGTTTGACAATGGTCGTCGTGGTCGTCCAGTAACCGGCCCCGGAAACCGTCCGTTGAAGTCATTGTCCGACATGCTTAAAGGTAAGCAAGGTCGTTTCCGTCAGAACTTGCTTGGAAAGCGTGTTGACTACTCAGGTCGTTCAGTCATCGTTGCTGGACCAACCCTGCGTTTGCATCAGTGCGGAGTGCCTAAATTGATGGCACTTGAACTGTTTAAGCCTTTCGTTATGAAGCGTCTCGTCGATCTTGAAATCGCGCAGAATATCAAGACTGCAAAGCGAATGGTCGAGCGCCGACGTACTCAGGTGTGGGACGTTCTTGAAGACGTCATTAAAGAACACCCAGTCATGCTGAACCGCGCGCCAACATTGCACCGACTCGGCATCCAGGCGTTTGAGCCAATCTTGGTTGAAGGAAAAGCACTGCACTTGCACCCACTGGTGTGTACTGCATTTAACGCTGACTTCGACGGAGACCAGATGGCTATTCACTTGCCATTATCTGCAGAGGCTCAGGCTGAAGCACGCGTGTTGATGTTGTCTGCGAACAACATCTTGTCGCCTGCATCTGGTCGTCCAATCGTTACTCCGCAGCAAGACCTTGTTATCGGTGGCTATTACCTCACCGAATCGCGAGTTGGTGTTGCTGGTGAGGGACATGTGTTCCGTCATCGCTGGGAGGTCTACAGAAGTCTTGATGCTGGTTCAGTTAACTTGCACGCTCTCATCACTATTCGTGAGCGCGATGAGGCGGGAGAAATTTCTGAATTCACGACGACACCTGGTCGCTTGTTGTTTGAAGAAACTCTTCCATCTGATTATCCAGCTCGATTTGGACACATCACCGAAGTGGTCAAGAAAAAAGAACTTGGTGTCATCGTAGAACGTCTCTCTGATCACTACCCCAAGTCCGAAATTGCTAACTCACTTGATGCCATGAAAGCCGTTTGCTATCGCTATGCATCGCAATCTGGTTTGACTGTGTCTATCGACGACGTCAAGACGCCTGCCTCGAAGCGTGCAATTCTTGATGGCTACGAAAAACAAGCCGAAAAAGTGGAGTCACAGTTCAAGCGCGGAATCATTACAGACGGCGAGCGTCGTCAGCAAGAAGTTCGTATTTGGACAGATGCCACTGCAGAAGTTCAAGCAGCGATGGAAGCGGCGTTTAAAGCTGAGAAGTTCAACCCGATCGACATGATGGTCGGATCTGGTGCACGCGGAAACATGACGCAGATGCGTCAGATTGCCGGAATGCGCGGCCTCGTGGCAAACCCTCGTGGTGACATGATTCCTCGTCCTATCAAGAGCAACTTCCGTGAAGGACTCGAAACACTCGAATACTTCATTGCGACTCCAGGTGCTCGTAAGGGCCTCGTCGACACCGCATTGCGTACTGCTGACTCTGGCTACCTCACCCGTCGTTTGGTAGACGTTGCGCAAGAACTCATCGTGCGTGAATATGACTGTCATGAGAGTGGCACGAGTCCTCGCCTTGGTATCTGGATCGAGAACATCAAAACAGAACGTCACCTTGACGCCAAGTTGTTTGGTCGCACATTGCTCAACGAAGTTTCAATGTCGGACGGATCGGTGTATGAGAAAAACACAATTCTTGGTGACGTAGAACTCGCCACGTTGCGTGCTGATCCCAAAATTGACCGCGTTCAGGTTCGTTCAGTTGTGACATGCGATGCCGCACTCGGTATTTGTGCTCTGTGCTACGGACGTTCGCTCGCCACTGGCAAGCCCATCGAACTTGGAGAAGCAGTCGGAGTTATCGCTGCTCAGTCAATTGGTGAGCCCGGTACACAGCTCACGATGCGTACGTTCCACACGGGTGGTGTTGCAGTCGGAAAGGACATCGCCGGCGGTTTGCCGCGCGTTGTTGAATTGTTCGAATCACGCACACCAAAAGGTTCTGCACGTCTTGCTAAAGCAACAGGTGTTGTGCGCATTGGCGAAGACGAAGGTAAAGGAATCCCAATCATCGTTGTTGATGACAAAGGTGAAGAACATCCAATTATCTTGCCAAGTGGTAGCCGACCAATCGTTCGCGACGGACAAGAAATCGTTGCTGGAGAGCCAGTGACCGATGGTCCATTTGATCCTAAAGAAATCATGGAGATTCTTGGCACACGCCGCACACAGACATACCTCATCGAAGAAGTGCAAAAGGTATATCGCGACCAAGGTGTATTGATCAGCGACAAGCACATCGAACTGATTGTTCGTCAGATGACACGGCGCGTGGGTGTTCAAGAACCAGGTGACACTGGTTTCTTGCCAGGGGAGCGAGTTGATGCAAAAATCTTCCGTGACACAAACCGCGAAATGGTCGAGAACTCAAAGCGTCCTGCAGAGGGTCGTCCCGAAATCATGGGAATCACCAAAGCATCGCTCGCCACTGATTCATGGCTTTCAGCAGCATCTTTCCAAGAGACCACTCGAGTTCTGACCGAAGCCGCAATTGACGGCAAGGGAGACTTCCTGGTTGGCCTCAAAGAAAACATCATTATCGGAAAACTCATCCCTGCCGGAACTGGCATGGAGCGTTACCGCGACTTTGATGTTGATGCACCTGATTATCAGCCAATGGAGTACTTCTCAAGTGATGATGTCGATCCAGCCGAGTTTTTGGCAGGGCTTCACGGCACATATCAGGCTGAGGCAACTCCATCAGACGGGGTTGACGCCCTGGGCTGAGTCGTGTCAAAAAGAAGCGTTCATCATGGGCGGGTTGCCACTAGTCAACTTTCGCCTCTAGCCTTGCAGGGTTCTCATCGAAAGGTAATTCTGTGCCCACAATCCAACAGCTGATCCGCACCGGCCGCAGTTCAAAGTCGTCCAAGACCAAGACACCTGCGCTCAAGGGTTCACCGCAACGTCGCGGTGTGTGCACACGCGTATTTACAACAACTCCTAAAAAACCAAACTCAGCGTTGCGCAAAGTTGCTCGTGTTCGTCTTACAAGTGGCGTCGAAGTCACCGCATATATTCCAGGCGAAGGACACAACCTTCAAGAACACAGCATCGTGCTCATCAGGGGTGGTCGTGTACGCGACTTGCCAGGCGTTCGTTACAAAGTCATTCGGGGCGCACTTGACGCTGCTGGTGTAAAAAGTCGCAAGCAGTCGCGTAGCCGTTATGGCTCAAAGCGCGAGAAATAGGAAACAACAGACATGCCACGCAAAGGTCCTGCACAACGTCGCGAAATTTTCGCAGATCCGATCTATCACTCATTAGTCGTTACTCAACTTGTTAACAAAGTGATGTTGCACGGCAAGAAATCAATTGCCGACAAAATTGTGTACGACGCACTGAAGATTGTCGAGACCAAGACAGGTGCAGAGCCAATCGCCACTCTGAAGCGCGCTGTTGAAAACATCAAACCACCACTAGAGGTTCGTAGCCGTCGAGTCGGTGGCGCCACATATCAAGTACCAGTAGAAGTTCGCCCACGGCGAGCGAGCACACTCGCTATTCGTTGGCTTGTCGATTACTCGCGCAAGCGTCGCGAAAAGTCAATGGCTGAGTGTTTGGCCAATGAGTTGCTTGATGCCTCGAATGGTCTTGGCGCAGCAATGAAAAAACGCGATGATATGCAAAAAATGGCTGAGTCAAACAAAGCCTTTGCTCATTACCGCTGGTAATAAGAACAGTTATATAACCCCGTAATCCCCTCATTTCCCGCTGTGCATTTTTGTGCTGTGGGTGAGATATTCCTTGACAACTCAAACCCCTCCGACAATGTTTTATAGACAACACAAGGTGAACCAATGGCTAAGCGTGAATTTCCACTAGAACGAACTCGAAACATCGGGATCATGGCGCATATTGACGCCGGTAAAACCACTACGACAGAACGCATCTTGTTCTATACGGGAAAGAGTTACAAGATCGGCGAAGTCCATGACGGTGCAGCCACTATGGACCACATGGCCCAAGAGCAAGAGCGCGGAATCACTATTACATCTGCTGCCACAACCTGCATCTGGGACAACCATCGCATCAACATCATTGACACTCCTGGACACGTGGACTTCACCATTGAAGTAGAGCGTTCATTGCGCGTGTTAGACGGTGCGGTGACAGTATTCGACTCGGTTGCCGGTGTCGAGCCACAAACCGAGACGGTGTGGCGTCAGGCCAACAAGTACCACGTACCGCGGATGTGTTTCGTGAACAAGATGGACCGCATTGGTGCTGACTTCTATCGCACCGTCAAAATGGTGCGTGAGCGCTTGCAGGCAAACCCTGCTGTTTTGCATCTTCCAATCGGCGCAGGTGGTCCAGAGAGCAATAAACCGTTTATCGGACTGGTTGACCTTGTCAAGATGAAGGCTTTGATTTGGCACGACGAAGAACTTGGCGCCAAGTGGGACGAGACAGATATTCCTGCCGACATGGTTGACGAGGCAAATTCATATCGCGAGATGCTGCTCGAAACAATCGCAACTAGTGATGACGAACTGATGGAAAAGTATCTTGCTGGCGAAGAAGTTTCAGAAGCAGAAATCAAGCGTGCAATCCGCTCCGGTACATTGGCTTTTGATTTCGTTCCAATTTTGTGTGGCTCTGCATTCAAGAACAAAGGTGTACAGCCAATGCTTGATGCAGTCGTTGACTTCTTGCCGAGTCCACTTGACATTCGTCCAGCGCAAGGCACCAACCTTAAGGGCGACGAAGCAATTGAGCGACCTGCCGACGAGAATGGTCCGTTTGCTGCACTTGCTTTTAAAATTGTTGCCGACCCGTTCGGAAAACTGACATATTTCCGCGTGTACTCCGGAAGCATCAGCAAAGGTGACGAGGTCTACAACAGCACCAAAGAGCGCAAAGAGCGTCTCGGGCGCATCTTGCTCATGCACGCAAATCAGCGAGAAGATCTTGATATTGCAATGGCAGGAGACATTGTTGCGGGCCTTGGTTTCAAGGACACCACAACGGGAGACACTCTGTGTGATCGCAGCAATCCAATCGTGCTTGAGCGAATGATTTTTCCTGAGCCAGTTATTCACGTCGCAATCGAACCAAAGACAAAAGATGACCAAGACAAGTTGGGCAAGGCTCTGAAGTCGTTGTCAGACGAAGACCCCACCTTTAGAGTTCGCACCGACGAAGAAACTAATCAGACTGTTATCTCCGGAATGGGTGAGCTACACCTTGAAATCCTCGTCGACCGCATGCAACGCGAATTCAACGTCGATGCAACAGTCGGCAAGCCTCAGGTGGCGTACCGCGAAACAGTGACCAAGACAGTCACCGCAGTCGAGTACCGCCACATCAAACAGTCCGGTGGTTCTGGTCAGTTTGCTGTTGTAAAAATTTCACTTGAGCCAACTGGTCCTGGCGGCGGATACGAATTCGTTGACAAGATTTCGGGTGGACGTATTCCTCGCGAATACATCCAGCCTGTGAATCAGGGAATCCAGGCAGCACTCGGAAACGGAGTTCTCGCCGGATACCCCACAGTGGATGTGCGAGCAACACTGACTGACGGGCAATATCACGACGTTGACTCCAGCGAAATGGCTTTCAAGATTGCCGGAACAATGGTCTTTAAAAAGGCAGCCGAGCAAGCGCGACCTGTGTTGCTTGAGCCAATCATGGCCGTCGAAGTTGTGACTCCAGACGAGTACATGGGAGACGTGATGGGTGACCTCAGTAGCCGTCGTGGCCGAATCGAAGGCATGGAAGCACGCGGAAACACTCAAGTCGTGCAATCTCAGGTTCCGCTATCGGAAATGTTCGGATACAGTACCGATCTTCGGTCGCGTACTCAGGGCCGCGCCACGTACACCATGCAGTTCCATTCGTACCAGCAGGTACCAGAGGCAATTGCAACAGAAATCGTTAAAAGAGTTCGCGGCGAATAGCCGATCAGTCCTATCCAACCAATGTCCATCCAAAAACCACAAGCAAAACTACGGAGTAAAACATGAGTAAGGCAAAATTCGAACGCAACAAGCCACACGTCAATATCGGCACGATG
>JAEMRC010000043.1 GCA_016463545.1 Ilumatobacteraceae bacterium | reverse complement strand
TCGGCGACGACCTGCAGCTCTCCTTGGGCGGTCAATTCATGGTCGATATTGACAGGGTCATTGGACCATTGCGTATTGAGTTCGGCGCACAAGCGGTCTCTTTCTAGGGGTTGAACATCGGGATTTTCTCTGAAAGTCATTTTTTGCTGGCAGAATAGACACACCTATTCGCCAGGCTCGCTGTGAGCCTCAACCTTTTGGAGCAATGATCAATGCCACTCGCGGTCCACACCCAAGACAGCAATGCACTTGCTGATGGCGATCTCGACGAGATGGCGTCGATGGGCGGGTCTTTTGACATTGGCACCTTGTCAAAGGCCAAAGAAGATTGGGTTCTTTGCACAACTGCTCGCGAGGGAACAAAACTTCAAGGCTTCGTGTTCACCACGCTTGAGCGCATTGGCGGGACACCTTGTGTATTGCTTGGCGTCATGAGTATTAAAAAAACTCCAAAGCGTGAGTCGGTGTTAAAAGGGTTGATGGCCGAGACTTTTCACCGTGCGTTAATGGCCTTCCCCGACGAAGATGTCGTGGTCGGATCTCGGTTTGCTCATGTTGGTGGAATGGATGCGTTTAAGTCGCTCACAGAGATGATCCCACGACCCGGACATCGAGCGGTGGGTGAAGAGAGAGCATGGGGCCGCCGTCTGGCGCGTCGATTTGGTGTCGATGTGAACTATGACGAGCAAAACTTTATTGTTGGGACGAATGGCCAGTCAGGTTTTATTGACTACGACTCAGCCAAGCCTGAAAAGATAAAGCCAGAGATTGCTGAACAGTTCTCGTTGGTCAATGAAAAAAAAGGTGGAGTTCTGATTGTCCATGGATGGACGATGACTGAGAGCCTCGTGAAGTTAGGCGCTCGCGCCTAGCGAATTGAACATGGAATTTAGCGAGGTTGTTCGCACGCGGCGAATGACACGCTCATTTGCCACAACACCAGTGTCTCGGGAGATCTTGCGCAACTGCGTTGATCTGGCCTCTCGTGCACCAAGCGCAGGCAAAACGCAAGGCTGGAACTTACTCGTGCTTGAGGGTGATCAGACGAAGAAATTTTGGGATGCGACACTTCCGCTTGAGCGTCGATCAACATTCGCTTGGCCACATTTGCTTGATGCTCCTGTGATCGCTTTACCATTTGCTGACCCCGACGCGTATGCGACGAGGTATGGCCAAGCAGACAAAGCACACGCTGATTTAGGCAAAGTAGGTAACTGGCCAACTCCCTACTGGACCATTGATGCTTCTTTTGCGGTGATGACTTTTTTGCATGCAACGCATGACGCCGGGTTAGCAGCGTTATTTTTTGCTGTCTTTGGCGGAGCGGATGAACTACGCCTGGCGCTCGGTGTCCCCCCGAATATGCAACTACTCGGGGCTATTGCTACCGGATACGCGGGAACAGATGTGCAAAAAGGTGCCAGTGCTCGTCGCCCCAGGCGACCACCAGATGAAATTATTCGCTGGAATCAGTGGTCATGAGTGCGACACGTAGATCTTCCACTGTGTTGGATGGGGTGTGACAGGAATAATCACGACACACATATGCAAGATCTGGAGCACGATGTTGCCAGAGAGGCGAGTCGTAGGTTTGTCCCCAGGCAAGAACGGCAGTTGGTCGCCACGATGAGCGAACGTGCGCGAGCAAGTCAGGTCGATCACCAGTGATAACTATTTGAGTGATGCCAACATGCTGAGTGTGCAAAGAAAGTAAGTAATTGCAAAAGGCTGTTGGTGCGCTACTAGCAACACCTGCAAGCAGGGCCAAGATTTGCTGTGCGTGGTCGTGGTACACATTGTTGCCAGTGAGCGCCCCAAGACGCAGCAGCGCAAGTGCGCCGCTTGAATTGGCTGATGGAGTGGCATTATCCATTAAATCTTTTTGGCGCACCACGAGCTGTTCTCCGTCATCTGGCGATGTGAAGAATCCGCCATTAATAGGATCCCAAAAATGCTCAATCAGTGCATCGGCAGTTGTGATTGCCGCGGTGATCCATTGTGCCTCACCTGTTGCTTCGGCAAGCCTTGTCATTGCATCAACGACCTGAACATAGTCGTGAGCGAGTGCATGATGTCGAGCAGGTGGTATGCCGTTGTCGTTCCAGCTGCGTAGCCAACGATGACCATCACGCAAGTTATTCAATAAGAATTCTCCGTTTCGTCGTGCGGCAGATAACCAGTCCGGACGATCAAACGCAATTGCCGCTTCACATAATGACGCCAGCATCATGGCGTTCCACTCCGTCAGGACTTTGTTGTCAAGCCCGGGCATTGTGCGTTGTGAACGTGTTTCAAATAACTGTATTCGCATCGCTTCAATGTTGTCGGGGCGAAGTAGTTGAGTTCGCGAAGCAATACGGTTGGGAATTGACACGCCTTCAAAATTTCCGGATTCAGAAATATCCCACCATTGACATGCCTTGTCAGAGTCGGTGCCCAAAACATCGGACACTTGTTGTCGTGTCCAGGTATAAAAAGCACCCTCGTGAGAGTGGCCGCTTTCGTCAAGTGAATCAGCATCTTGTGCGCTAAAGAATCCGCCATCGGGATGGGTTAGGTCACGGAGTAAATACGTTATTGTTTCGTCGACCACTTGGGCATAACGATCTTCGCCAAAAACCTGCCATGCATGTGTGTATACGCGCACCAGAAGCGCTTGGTCATACAACATCTTTTCAAAATGAGGTACGAGCCATTGTGTGTCCACGCTGTAGCGCGCAAAGCCCCCGCCGAGATGGTCGTATATGCCGCCAGCCGCCATGGCGTCAAGGGATGTCTGAACCATCATGCGAGTGATGTCGTCTTTTCTTTCGGCGTAGGCCCGAAGTAAAAGATCAATTGCAAAAGTTGAGGGGAACTTTGGGGCGGTTCCGAAGCCTCCCCATGTTGCATCAAAATTTGACGCCACTGATTTGAGCCCCGACACAAGCAGGGCTTCGGCGTCATAAGACTCGGCGGGGCTAATCAGAGCAGTGCGTCCAAGAGCGTCCATAAGCGCTGTCACATTTTGGGCGACATCATCTTGTTTGTCTCTCCAGACCTGGGTGATGCCGTCCATCAACTGCATAAACGATGGCTTCGGGAAATATGTTCCGCCATAAAAGGGTTCGCCAGTGGGAGTGAGAAACACTGTCATTGGCCATCCACCACGCCCCGTCATGGCCTGAACGGCGTCCATATAAATAGCGTCGACATCAGGTCTTTCTTCGCGATCAACCTTGACATTGACGAAGAGCGAATTCATCTTGTCTGCAACTTCAGAGTCTTCGAAACATTCATGCGCCATGACATGACACCAATGACATGCCGAGTATCCAACAGATAACAGAACGGGGACATTTCGTTGGGCTGCCTCTGCAAACGCAGCAGCACCCCACTCTTGCCAGTGGACGGGATTGTCTTGATGTTGTCGCAAGTATGGCGACGTCGACGACGCGAGGCGATTGGTCATGGAAAAAAGTTATGCGCCAACGGCGTGATAACCACCATCAACATGAATGATTTCTCCGGTTGTTGCCGGAAACCAATCAGAGAGCAGTGCGATGCAGGCACGAGAGACCGGTTCGGTGTTTTTGACATCCCATCCGAGTGGCGCTCGCTGGGTCCATGAATCCTCGAAAGTCTGAAAACCTGGTATTGACTTTGCAGCCATTGTTTTTATTGGTCCGGCCGCAATCAAGTTGCATCGAATGCCGCGTGGGCCGAGTTCTTTTGCCAGGTAACGGCTTGTGGACTCCAGTGCGGATTTTGCAACACCCATCCAGTTGTATGCAGGCCACGCAACAGTGTTGTCAAAGTCCATTCCCACAATTGAAGAGCCGCTTGTCATCAATGGCAAGAATGCGTCGACCAAAGTTTTAAGTGAGTACGCCGAGATTTGCATGGCGATGGCGACATCTGGCCATTGCGCTGCAAGAAAATCATCACCAAGGCAAGCCTCGGGTGCAAAGCCAATTGAGTGCACGACGCCGTCTACGGTGCCAAGCGTTGCGGCAACGCTGCTTCGTACTGACTCAATGTGTTCGCCAACAGTGACATCAAACTCAAAAACCTCAACCGGAGTGTCGAGTCGCCGCGCCGTTCGTTGCGTGAGAGACAGTGCGCGACCGGCGCCAGTCAGCACGACAGTTGCCCCTTCGCGCTGAGCGAGTTGCGCTACTCCAAAGGCAAGTGAGGTGTCGGTGAGTACCCCCGTGACAACGATTTTCTTTCCGTCAAGAATTCCCATGCCTTGGACGGTAGTGCGGCGGGGTGCCATGTGTAATGCTCTCCCAATGCGAATTGGATTGATTGGCGGAACTGGACCAGCCGGAAGTGCCCTTGGGGCTCGTCTGGCCTCAGTGGGATATGACGTAGTGATCGGATCACGAACCTTGGAGCGGGCGCAAGAGGTGTGCGCCGAAATGGCGACCAGATGGCCAGATCACACCCTTAGCATCAGTCCAGGTGACAATACGGCAGCGGCAATGTGTGATGTTGTCGTGTTGGCAACCCCGTGGGATTCAGCCGCCACAACAGCAAAAGATCTGGCTGGTCCACTGCAGGGCAAAGTAGTGATCAGCATGGCGAATGCATTGATCCGAGCAGGTCATGAGTTTCAGCCTCTATTGCCGCCACGCGGAAGTGTCGCTGCCCATGTCCAAGCAGCGGTTCCGTTGAGTCGTGTTGTTGCGGCGTTTCATCATTTGCCAGCAAAAGAGCTTGGTCACTTGGGAGAACCCATCGATAGTGATGTGTTGATTTGTTCAGATAATTCAGACGCGACAAAAATCGTGGCTGCGATTGTTGAAAAGATTCCAGGTTGTCGACCACTTGATGCAGGGGAGTTGTCAAATGCAACTGCCATCGAAGCGTTTACTGCGGTCTTGTTGCAATTGAATGTTCGTTACAAAACTCGAGTCGCACCTCGACTCACCGGCATCAAGTCTGATCCAAGGGCTTCTGCATAACAAATGAGTCTGTTATGGCCATGAATTTATACGACACTGCGCAGCAAAAGATTGTGCCGTTTACGCCGGGGCCCACTGTTTTGATGTACACGTGCGGCATTACGCCATATGACGCCACTCACTTAGGGCATGCGTCAACATTTTTGTTCTACGACGTCTTGCAGCGACGCCTCATCGATCTTGGCCATGAAGTGAAATGTGTTCGCAATGTCACTGATGTTGATGATCCACTTTTTGCAAAAGCACGTCAACTTGGTGTGCATTATCTTGACCTTGCCGCAGGTGAAGAAACTCGTTTTAATCAAGACATGGATGCACTGAACGCATTACCCGTGTACAGCACTCCACGAGCGTCATCGGCAATCTCAGATATTCGGGGCTTTATCGGAATGGTGCTGGATCGCGGCTTTGCCTACACAGCAGGCGGATCTGTGTACTTTGATGTTTCGAAATCAGATTCCTTTGGTTCGATCTCTCACTATTCTCACGATGAAATGATTGAGTTAGCAGAGCAACGTGGCGGGAACATTCAAGACCCCAACAAGCGTCATCCGCTGGATTTTGTGTTGTGGCATCCATCTGCACCTGATGAACCGAGTTGGGACACGATGTGGGGTCCTGGTCGCCCTGGATGGCATATCGAATGTTCTGCGTTGGCTTTGCGTGAACTCGGAACAACTATTGATCTGCATGGTGGTGGGTCCGACCTTATTTTTCCGCATCACGAATGCGAGCGGGCGCAATCAGAAGCAGCAACAGGCGAGCCGTTCGTTAGGCATTGGATGCATATTGCGATGGTCTTTATGGACGGACAAAAAATGTCAAAGAGTTTAGGAAATTTGGTTTTCGTCGATGCGTTGCGCAAAATTTGGGATCCACGCGTGATCCGACTGGGCATTATCGAGCATCACTATCGCACCGAATGGGAGTGGGACGACACAATTATGCCCCGTAACGCTGCGCGACTAGACGCGTGGCGCAATAGTGTCGGTGGAGCATCTGGTGACGTTTTAAGTGCTGTACGGATGAGCCTTGATGACGATCTCGATACCAAGGGTGCAGTAGCGATCATTGATGCCGCGGCTCATGACGGGCAAGATGTCACGGCCTCGGCTGCGTTGCTTGGAGTACTGCTCTAAAGCTTCTGACAATAGGCAAGTCGTCGCTGAGTCAAGTTCCCTAGACTAAAGAAATGGCAGATATCTCCGTAACGCTTCCTGATGGCTCTGGGCGTCTGGTAGCGGATGGGTCGACAGTGCTTGATGTCGCGGCCTCAATCGGATCACGCCTTGCTCAGGCAGCAATTGCCGGAACAATCAACGGTACAGATGTTGACGTGTCAACAGTCGTAAAGGATGGCGATGTCGTCGCCATTGTGACAACCAACTCTGACCAAGGTCGACACATCTTGCGGCATTCCACCGCGCATGTCTTAGCCCAGGCAGTGGTGCAACTTTTTCCAGGAGCGCACTACACAATCGGTCCCGCAATCGACGACGGCTTCTACTACGACTTTGCTTTGCCAAACTCGCAGACATTTAGTGATGACGACTTGCGCGTTATCGACAAGCGGATGCGCGAAATCGTGGCTGCTGGCCAGCCATTCGAGCGGTCAGAACTGAGTGCTGACGAGGCGCTGCTTGTATTTGCCGATCAGCCCTACAAGTGTGAAATTATCGAACGAGTTCGTAGCGGTGTCGCCGACGGATCAGACGCTGCCGAAGTTGGTGCTGCCGAAACAATCAGCGTCTATCGCAACACAGATTCGTTTTTAGACCTTTGTCTTGGGCCGCATGTCAGGACAACGTCACAACTTGGACATTTTGCTTTGATGAAAGTTGCAGGTGCGTATTGGCGCGGCAACGAAAAAGGGCCGATGTTGCAGCGAATCTACGGAACTGCTTGGGAGAACGCTGCAGCGCTCAAAGAACATCTCGTACGCCTCGAAGAAGCCGCCAAACGCGATCACCGAAAACTTGCTGTTGAACTTGATCTTTTGTCTTTTCCCCAAGAACTCGGTGGTGGTCTAGCCGTCTGGCATCCACGCGGAGCCATCGTTCGAAAACTGATGGAGGACTACAGTCGTCAACGCCACCTTGATGGTGATTATCAATTTGTTTACACACCGCATCTGGCCAATGCTCAACTCTTTGAGACATCAGGCCATCTTGATTTTTACGCGGACGGAATGTATCCACCGATGGAAATGGACAATGGGGTGTATTACCCCAAGCCAATGAATTGT
This sequence comes from Ilumatobacteraceae bacterium, assembly GCA_016463545.1. Taxonomy (GTDB): domain Bacteria; phylum Actinomycetota; class Acidimicrobiia; order Acidimicrobiales; family Ilumatobacteraceae; genus UBA2093. The sequence goes on along the minus strand of JAEMRC010000043.1, from coordinate 8,008 downwards.
CCAATGCATTGCCTTATCTTTGACGGTCGTCAGCGCAGTTATCGCGAACTACCGATGCGGTTGTTTGAACTCGGAACCGTGTATCGCTACGAACGTGCTGGCACGCTGCACGGGTTACTACGGATCCGTGGATTCACTCAAGACGACAGCCATATCTTTTGTACAGAGGATCAGATGGCCGATGAGATTACCTCGCTGCTTGATTTTGTGATGTCTGTGTTGCGACGCTTTGGCTTTTACGATTTCGAATTCAACTTGTCTACTCGTAACCCGGTCAAATCGGTTGGCAGTGATGACATCTGGCAAAAGGCAACAGCGGCACTAGCGGAAGCACTTCATCGCCATGGTGTCGAATACAAAGTCAAAGAAGGTGATGCGGCTTTCTACGGTCCCAAGATTGACCTTGATGTGCGCGACGCCATTGGGCGCAAATGGCAGTTGAGCACAATTCAGTGCGATTTCAACCTGCCAGAGCGGTTTGGTCTGGAGTACGTCGGATCAGACAGCGCACGCCACCGACCAATCATGTTGCATCGCGCGTTATTCGGTTCAGTAGAGAGATTCTTTGGAGTTTTGCTTGAGCACTACGCGGGCGCGTTCCCGGCGTGGTTGTCACCTGTGCAGGCGCGGGTTCTGCCTGTTGCGTCTGCTCACGAAGACTATGCCCGCACTGTATTGAACAGGCTCAAGAAAAATGGTTTTAGGGCGGACATGACTGCTGCTGATGAGCAACTCGGAAAACGTATTCGTAATTCTAAATTAGAAAAAATTCCGTATGTTTTGGTTGTTGGCGATGATGATGTCGCCAATGACACGGTTGGCGTTAATCCTCGAGGAGGCGAAGTCGAACGTGACGTTGCTGTTGATGCATTCATCCAGAGACTTGACTCAGAAGTTCTCGATGGACAAAGTGGTGGCGAATGACGCTTGAACAATTGTGGAACGGTTGGAGAGCCCAATATATTGCATCTGCGCAGACAGGTTCTGCTCGAGTGGGTGCGTCTGTGTTTACTCAGATTCTTAAATCAGGGCTGTCAGATATCGACTCCAACATTGTTCATCGGGGAGAAAACGTATTTGCCATCTTGAATGCATTTCCGTACAGCACAGGACATGTTTTGGTCTTGCCGTATCGCGAAGTGTCTGATCTAGAAGATCTTGATACAGCAGAGTCGGCCGAACTATGGGCAACAGTCACTCAATCAGTGCGAGCAATCAAAGTGTCGCATCAGCCGCATGCCGTAAATGTCGGTCTTAATCTTGGTACTGCTGCCGGTGGTTCTATCTCTGAACACCTGCATGTGCATGTGGTCCCGCGCTGGAACGGAGACTCCAACTTCATGACTTCGGTTGCCAATACACGAACACTGCCTGAACCACTTGCAGATACAGCACACAAGATTCGTGCGGCGTGGCCCGACTGAGCAAGGATTGACAGTAATGAGTGATGAACTTCGTGATCAGCTTCCGGCAGATCTCAACATGGTCGACTACGTGGGCGCATATATGTTCCCCGACAACAGTCGCAGACGTATTCCAGGTGGGATTTACTGCGTTGTCGCAGTTGTGTTGTTCGCAACATGGATAGCCACTAAGGATGCAACGGTGTTGTTGAATGACGGATTACTGATTGGTGCGGGTGTGCTCGGGGTTGTCGGCGTGTTTAGCCTCACAAGTGGTTGGCGAATGACCATCGACGAAAAAGAGGCGTTGGTGTTGGCAACAGCATCAGTTGGATTTGTTGTTGGTCACGCCTCGGCGCAGCAAGTTTGGCGTGGATTTCGCAGTCGGCCGACATGGCGAATATTTTGTTACGACGCTCAAGAACCGCCTGTCCAGCGTGGATTAGTGCTCGTCGACGCCATTGACGGTCGGGTAGTTGAGAGTTTGATTCAGGATAACCCCGAAGTACCACTCGGTTCCTAAGGCTCTGGGCTAGCGTTCTCACAGATGTTTGACGGTCGGTATCGAGAGCCAATAGAGAAAATTGTCAAGCCGATCGGCATTCTTCTGCGCAAAACCGGAATGTCAGCGGACCAACTCACGGTCCTCGGTCTCGTTATCGCTGCATTTGCTGCCATTGCAGTGGCATCTGGTCATCTACTGGCAGGTTTTTTTCTCGTCATCCTCGCTGCGTTGCCAGATGTATTAGACGGTGCACTAGCAAAGGCTTCGAACTCAGTCAGTCAACGTGGGGCATTCTTTGATTCCGTGATTGATCGCGTAACCGACTCGTTATTACTTGGCGGGGTGGCGTGGTATGTCGGGGGCGAATACGGAGCTCACGCGGCGGTGTTGCCGTTTGCGGTGATGGCAGTGTCGTCATTGATCTCATATGAGAGAGCAAAAGCAGAATCGTTGGGACTTTCAGCCAAGGGTGGCTTGATGGAACGAGCCGAGAGAATTGTTATCTTGTGTTTTGGATTGCTGTTTAATACCATATTGATGCCAGTGCTATGGGTGATGTTGGCGCTGACTTCAATGACGGCGTTGCAACGTTTTATTAAGGTCTGGAAACAAGCAGGAGTATCGCCTCGCACACAGGATCGTCGAGACGAACGTCGCGATAAGCAGTCCGAGCGACGCAGCGGTGAAAACGGTCGTCGTCGGACAACTTCGAAATAGGTAGTGGCAATATGCCAACCCCATTTGAACGAATGAGTGATTCCTTGACGGTGTACCGATACCGATTCGGATCGTTCATCGCCAAACTTGTTCCTGCATCAATTGCGCAAGCGATCGTCTCGCGTGCAGCACCTGTTCTTGCGTTTTTTTTGCGTCGACGTCGAGCAATCATTCAACGGCATCTGCAGCGCGTTGACCCAACCCTGACAGGCGCAAACTTGCGACGAGCCTCACAGAAATCATTTGATAGCTACATGCGCTATTACGTAGAAAGTTTTCAGTTGCCACAACTTTCTCGCAGTGAAGTTGAGAAAAGTTTCACGATGGAAGGACTGCATCACATCACAGATGCTCTCGAACGCGGAAAGGGCGCAATCATGGTGATTCCCCATCTAGGCGGGTGGGAGTGGGCTGGCAGGTGGATGGCTGAGAACGGTCACAACATGACAGTCGTTGTCGAGGCGCTTGAGCCGCCAAAACTCTTTGAGTGGTTCACAAATCTCCGATCAAGTCTCGGCATGAATGTGCTTCCACTCGGACCTGCAGTTGTCCCAGGTGTTCTTGCTGCACTCAAGGCGAACCAGGTCGTCTGCTTGCTCTGCGATCGTGATCTTGATCGCGGAGGGGTCGCCGTGGATTTTTTTGGAGAACAAACAACGTTGCCAGCAGGCCCAGCAACTCTTGCGTTTCGGGCTGACTCGGTCGTGATTGCGTCAGCAGTATTTTTTACTGAAAGTGTGAACGGTCATCACACCGTCATTCGGCCACCATTATCGCTAGAAAGGCGAGGCAGTCTGAGAGAAGACGTCCAACGTGTCACTCAAGACATTGCTTACGAACTTGAGGCCTTGATTCGTCTCGCTCCAGAGCAGTGGCATATGTTTCAGCCAAATTGGCCCAGCGATCCGGGTTACGAAACGCTCGACAAATAGTTTGTGACGACTGCAAAGACTTCAGGTGTCGCGGAATACCAAATCCAGGTTCCGTCACGACGTGACTCGACAAGACCGGCTTCTCGCAACACTTTTAAATGATGGCTAATTGTGGGCTGGCTTCTGTCAAGGGGCTCCGATAGATCACACGAACACACTCCGGATGCACCAGCTCGACGAACTAGATCAAAGAGACGCAATCGGACTGGGTCGCTGAGTGCCCCAAAGATTGCAGCCATGGCAACTGCATTTTTCTCTAGAAGGGGACCTTTTCGCAATGCGATACTTTTGGACGCTGTCATGCCTCGATTATACATTGATACATGTCTATATCTGATATATTGATGGTTATCAAAGTATCTATGTCAGCCATGGAGGCAGCATGTCACGAGTTCAGTTAGCCCTTAATGTCGGAAATCTCGAAGAGTCCATCGCGTATTACACGAAGATGTTCGGCGTGGGGCCCGCAAAAATTCGCGAGGGTTATGCCAATTTTGCTATTGATGAACCTCCGTTAAAGCTCGTTCTCATCAAAGGCCATGGTGAAGCAGGAACCCTTAATCACGTGGGTGTTGAAGTGGAAGATACGGATCAAGTTGCAGCAAAAATTGCTTCCGCGACCCGCGAAGGATTACCGATTGAAATTCAAGAAAGCACAACATGTTGTTTTGCAGTGCAAGACAAGGTGTGGGTGAGTGGAGGAGAACTGGCGTGGGAGTGGTACACCGTTCTTGCTGATGCGCCACAAGACACGTCGTTGCAAGCAATGCCAATCATGTTGGGAGTTCCATCGTCTGATAACTGCTGTGGTCCACAGGGATGCTGACGAACCGCCGCCATCTTGGCGAATTTTTGGGTACGGCCTTGCTGGTGATGGCAGTTGTCGGATCAGGAATCATGGCCCAGAAAATGTCAGATGATGTTGGATTGCAGTTGCTGGCAAATGCAATCGCCACCGGAGGAGCGCTCTTTGCATTGATCACTATTTTTGGTCCAGTGTCGGGGGCATCTTTTAATCCCCTCGTGTCAATCATTGGATACATACGAAACAAGAGTTCAATTACTGAGTTGCTTGCGGACATAGTCGCCCAAACATTGGGCGCAATAACTGGATGTATCTTGGCGAATGCCATGTTTGGTCTAGCGACACTGCAGACATCGACGAAGATTCGTTCAGGTGGCCCGCTCTGGCTATCTGAAACTGTTGCCACGGCGACACTGATCGTCATTATTTTTGCGGCAATTGAAACGCAGCAATCGCATAAAATTGCAGCGCTCGTCGCAGGTTGGATTACTGGTGCTTATTGGTTTACATCGTCCACAAGTTTGGCCAATCCGGCAGTCACAGTCGGAAGAATGTTCTCGGACTCGTTTGCCGGAATTGCTCCGCGTTCAACCCCAATGTTTGTCGTGATGCAGATTCTTGGTGCGGTCGTTGGATGGGGACTTATTCGTGCCATTTGGCAAGAGCGAAAATAGTCGTCGTGACCGGAATCTTGTTTCTGTGCGTGCATAACGCTGGTCGATCGCAAATGGCGGCTGGTTTCGCACGACGCTTTGGCGGAGTAAATACACAGATCTACTCGGGCGGAAGTGAGCCGCGAGAAACAATCAATCCCATTGCGATCCAAGCGATGAATGAGGTAGACATCGATATCTCTACGTTTCAACCTCAAAAGTTCACCATGGAGATGCTCAACATGGTGGATGTGGTCGTCACAATGGGTTGCGGAGACGCATGCCCGTATATCCCTGGAAAAAAATATATTGACTGGCCTCTCGATGATCCTGCCGGTCAATCAATTGAGTCCGTTCGACTAATCCGAGATCAGATCATGAACAATGTCGCGCAACTCTTACTTGACTACTCGTAAAGAGAAAACAATTCGTTTATTGCCTTGACTTGGCCCCCGGACGTTGAGGACATGACAGCGATAGGTGTCACTCCAGTTTGCGCCCACGCCAAAAGTCCATCTCGAACTTGGTGTGCAGAGCCACTCAGCGTGCAGTCGTGCAGCCAATCATCTGACATCAGTTGAGGCAAGGCATCTCTATCGCCAGCGTCAAGGGCGGTTTCAATGGCATCCATTTCTTCGACATACCCAGCAGCACGCCAATAATTTCTGTAGTTGGGGAGTGAAACATAACCGGTCAACGTTCGACGATGGATTGCATCTGCAGCCTTGCGGTCCTCATCAATCACGGTAGGAATCATGTTGGCAAAGAACAGAGAATCTCGCTTATCGGATGGCAGAGTTGCAAGTTGTGTATTCATGTGGCTCAAAGAGGCATTGGCCCAAATCGCCCCATCAGAAATATCAGCGGCTAATTTCAGCATTTTGTCGCGCAATGTCGCCAAATAAATTGGAGGCAGTGCTCCACCGAAACGTTCGTTTTCTCGCATTGCTGCCACATAGGAGGAGATGTCAGCAAGCGGTTTTCCGGTCGTCACGCCAAGACGTTGCACGACAGGCCCGTGGCTGACGCCAAGTCCGAGTCGAAATCTTCCGTCAGAAATCTCGTGAATATGCGCTGCGACGTTGGCGGTTTCGACAGGGTGGCTGTAATAGATGGGTTGAATCGATGTCCAATACGCGATTGTGTGAGTAGTGTGCGCGAGAGAGGCACATAATCCCAGCGTTCCACCCAAACTGGGACAAGCAAGTCCAGAGAATCCGCGTCGTTGCGCCTCGCCAGCAAGTTCAAGAATTGCAGTACGTTTTTTTGGGCTTGCGACGATGGAAAGTGCTGGTCGAAAAGAAGTTGGATTGATGTTCATGAGCCAACCGTAGTAGGCGAGTCTCTAGGACCTACGGTAGTGAGGTGGACAGTGACGGTAGGGGTGGTTCCAGCGCGACGCATAGCGGCGGCATGCTGCGTATCGGAATGATTTGCCCCTACAGCCTGACTATTCCTGGAGGAGTTCAACATCAAGTTCTTGGTCTGGCCCGCAGTCTGAGAGCCAAGGGACACGAGGTGCGGGTGCTTGGACCATGTGATGGTCCGCCACCAGAGTCATTTGTGACACCTCTTGGAAATAGTTTTCTGAACGCAACAAATGGTTCAGTTGCACCGCTCGCGCCAGATCCATCTGCATCATTGCGCACAATCCGCGCGCTCAACGATGAGGCTTTTGATGTGTTGCACATTCATGAGCCCTTAGCGCCAGGACCGCCGATGACATCGCTTCTGCTGAAGCTTGCTCCCATTGTTGGGACATTTCACAGTGCTGGTGAGTCGGCCGGGTATCGCACGTTGCAACGCCAACTGACGTGGTTGATGAAGCGTTGTGATGTTCGCACTGCCGTATCTAAAGATGCACTTGAGTTGGCACAGCGATATTTTCCGGGCGACTATGAGGTTCTCTACAACGGCATCGAATTGGAGCGTTACCAGTCAGTTGAAAAAGTGAAAAAAGAGAGCGCAATCTTTTTCATCGGGCGACATGAGCCACGTAAAGGACTTGAAGTTCTCATTCAGGCAGTGATACAAATGCCTGATGATGTGGTGTTATGGATTGCCTCAGACGGACCAGAGACTGCTGATCTAAAGGCGAGGTATGGCCATATCTCAAAGATTGAGTGGCTTGGACGGATTAGCGATTCAGAAAAATATTTACGTTTACGCCGAAGCGCAGTCTTTTGTGCTCCGTCGTTGCATGGTGAGTCGTTCGGCGTGGTGTTGCTCGAAGCGATGGCAGCAGGAACACCCGTTGTGGCGAGTGCACTACCTGGCTACCGCAATGTTGCGACCCACGACGTGGATGCCTTGTTAGTGGAGCCCGGAAACGTTCAGCAATTAGCAGCAGCGTTGGCTAGGGTCATCGTTGATTCACGACTCTCGGCTCGTCTAGTGCAGGCAGGGAATCTACAAGCCGATCGGCATTCGATGATGTCGTTGGCCACAGAGTTTGAGGTTTTATACCATCGAGCACTGGCTATTGAGGCGGCTGACGGCTCTGTTCATCGAACACCACGTATGCTCAAGATGTTCGAGAGTCGGATCCTGCGGCGTTCGTATTCAACGATGAAAGGGAAAAATAAATCATGATCTATGGCCTTGGAGTGTTAGGTGTTCTCGTAGTCGTATTTATCTTTATCTACAACTCACTCATTCGTAGTCGTAATCGGGTCGACAATGCGTGGGCACAAGTCGACGTTCAGCTCAAGAGGCGCCTTGATCTCATCCCCAATCTCGTTGAGTCTGTCAAGGGATACGCAGAACACGAAAAGTCAACTTTTGAAGCCGTCATCGCAGCGCGGCAAGCAGCAATGTCAGCAGCCTCATCCCCGGCTGCACAGTCTGCTACCGACAATCAGATCACTGGTGCATTGCGTCAATTGTTCGCATTGAGCGAGGCCTATCCAGATCTCAAAGCCAACACAAATTTTTTGGCGCTTCAAGAAGAACTCACTGCAACTGAAAGCAGAGTTGCATACGCGAGACAGTTC
>JAEMRC010000042.1 GCA_016463545.1 Ilumatobacteraceae bacterium | reverse complement strand
CATCGTGCCGATATTGACGTGTGGCTTGTTGCGTTCGAATTTTGCCTTACTCATGGGGATTCTCCTTCGTGATATTTTTCGTTAGATGTAATAATTATTTTCGTAGCGACGATCGGGATCGAACCGATGACCTTCCGATTATGAGCCGGATGCTCTGACCAACTGAGCTACGTCGCCATGGCGCACCGATCGCAGCCTTATGGCTGAGCCCTCTGTGGGAATCGAACCCACGACCTTTTCCTTACCATGGAAATGCTCTACCGACTGAGCTAAGAGGGCGCGCACGCGAGAGCAACGCCCTCGAGAGCCGAAACGACAAGGATAGCGTTGAATTTTGCCACTCTGCCACGAATAATTCACCACTTTCACGGTCAATCTCGGACTAGGTTTCAGGCTCGTGGATATTATTCAGCCCTTCAACGTTCGACCTGCCACCTCCGCAGACGCTGCCGCAATCGCCCAGATTTATAACCATGAGGTCGAAAATACAACGGCCACCTTTGATCTCGTACCACGAACCGTCGCCGAGCAACGCCAGTGGCAGGCAGAACGCAGCGGCGCCTTTGCCGTCATCGTGGCAGTCCGCGGCCCAGAAGTCGTGGGATTTGGTGCTCTATCTCCCTATAAAGAAAGAGCCGCCTACCGCACCACCGTTGAAGATTCGGTCTATGTCCGCCAAGATCTTGCTCGCCAGGGCATCGGTCGTCTTGTTCTGCACCATTTATTAGACACCGCAGTTGAAGGCGGGTTTCATGCCGTGATGGCCCGCATTGAAACTCGTGGCACGGGCTCAATCGCCCTGCACCATTCTTTGGGGTTTTACACCGTTGGCACCGAGCGCGAAGTTGGTCGCAAGTTTGGCACCTGGCTTGATGTCACCCTGATGGAGTGTCTGCTACACGAACGTCAGATGTGACGTGAGCAGGAGTGCTGTGATGAAGCGGTTCAACATACGACCCCGCCGGAATCCGGCGGGGTCGTATACGGGTTGAGCTGTATAACACGGTAAAACCGTGGTGGGCCGGGGAGGATTCGAACCTCCGAAGGCAGTGCCGGCAGATTTACAGTCTGCTCCCTTTGGCCGCTCGGGCACCGACCCCTATGGAATCGCTAACGATACCGTCTTAGATAGCCTTCTACCTCATGCCATCCTTTGACATTGTTTCAGAAGTTGATCGCCAAGAACTGCGAAATGCTGTCGACCAGGCCCAACGAGAGATGGGTCAGCGATTCGACTTTAAAGGGACCGATTCGTCGATAGAGCAAAATGACTTGATTATCACGATCAAAACCATCAGCGAAGAAAAGGCCCGCGCAGTTCGCACATTGCTAGAGGAGAAATTCGTCAAGCGAGGGATGTCACTCAAGGGCATTGATTGGGGCAAATTTGAGCAAGCGTCTGGTGACACTGTGCGCCAAGTCGTCACCATTGCAGTTGGTATTTCAAGTGACAAAGCACGTGAGATAAATAAACTGATAAAAGAAAAAGGACCTAAGGGAATCGGTAGCCAGACGCAGAGTGATCAAGTTCGCGTCACCGGAAAAAAACGAGATGATCTCCAAGCAACGATGGCACTAATAAAAGGTGCCGATCTTGGTATTCCGGTTCAGTTCGAGAACTTCCGCGACTAACTAGTCCTCAGTGGGCGCTTCTGCTGCTCGTTTTTGTAATTCAAGAACAACATTGGCGTCCGCAAGAGTGGTGGTGTCTCCCAAATTTCGACCTTCTGCAACATCGCGCAAGAGACGTCGCATGATTTTACCGCTACGAGTCTTGGGCAAGTCGGGAGTGAAATAAATCGTCTTGGGTTTAGCGATTGCCCCAATTTCTGTTGCGACGTGATTGCGAAGAACTTGTTCATCAACTTCTTTGCCCGTGACCAAAGTGACATAGGCAATAATTGCTTGCCCAGTTGTCGGGTCGTTTGCACCCACTACTGCTGCCTCAGCAACACTCGGGTGTGAAACCAACGCTGACTCTACTTCGGTAGTGCTGATGCGATGACCTGACACATTCATGACATCGTCGACGCGCCCAAGTAACCAGAGATAGCCCTCGTCGTCGAGTTTGGCGCCGTCACCTGCAAAATATCGACCCGCGAAGCGACTCCAATACGTTTCTTGATAGCGCTCCGCATCGCCCCAGATTCCGCGCAACATTCCGGGCCATGGATGCGTGAGTGTGAGATATCCGCCACCCTTGAGAACTGTTTCTCCTGCGTCATCAACAACTTCTGCGCCGATACCAGGCAATGCAAATGTTGCAGATCCTGGTTTTAAAGTTGTCGCACCAGGCAGTGGGCTGATCATGATTCCACCAGTCTCCGTTTGCCACCATGTGTCAACTACCGGACAACGATTGCCGCCAATATGCTCGCGATACCACATCCATGCTTCTGGATTAATGGGCTCACCAACACTTCCGAGCAGACGCAGAGATGACAGGTCGTGTTTTGCTGGCTCCTCTATTCCCCACTTCATGTACGTACGAATTGCTGTTGGCGCCGTATAGAAAATTGAGACTTTATATTTTTCGATGATCTGCCACATGCGATCATTTGCCGGAAAATTTGGAACGCCTTCGTACATCACTTGTGTTGCGCCATTAGCAAGTGGTCCGTACACGATGTAGCTGTGACCAGTTATCCAACCCACGTCTGCTGTGCACCAAAAAACATCCGTCTCGGGGTGTAGGTCAAAAACATACTTATGTGTGTAGGCGACGTGCGTGAGGTATCCGCCTGTTGTGTGCATGATTCCTTTTGGCTTGCCTGTTGTGCCACTGGTGTAGAGCAAGAACAATAAATGCTCGCTGTCCATTGGTTCTGCAATGCAAACTGGATCAGCAGTTGCCATGAGATCGTGATACCAATGATCGCGGCCAGATTTCATAGTGACGGCATTGTTGCCGCGTTGTACCACCACCACGTGTTCGATCGTTGGCGTATGAGCAACAGCTTCATCTGCTTGTTGTTTCAGCGCAAACACCTCACCACGACGCCATCCGCCATCGGCAGTGATTAATACTTTGGCCTCGGCATCATTGATGCGGTCAGCCAGTGCTTGTGCTGAAAAGCCACCAAAGACAACTGAGTGCGCAGCGCCGATGCGTGCGCATGCCAACATTGCGACTGCTGCTTCTGGAATCATGGGCAAGTAAATGTTGACTCTGTCACCTTTGACAACACCCAGATTCTTGAGCACATTAGAAAACTTCTGCACTTCGTCGAGCAGTTCGGAGTACGTGATGGTGCGTGTGTCGCCTGGCTCGCCCTCAAAATGAAACGCGACTTTGTCACCTTTGCCGGCCAAGACATGACGATCTAAACAGTTGTAACTCACATTGAGGCTGCCACCAATGAACCACTTGCTATAAGGAAGTTTCCATTCACAAATCGTGTCCCATTTTGTGTTCCACGACACAAGTTCGTCTGCTTGTCGCGCCCAGAACGCTTCATAATCCTGGTTTGCTTCGTCGTATAAATGCGTTCCAGCAATCAGTGTCTGCTTTTTAAATCCATCTGTCGGTGGGAATTTTCGCTGCTCCAAGAGCAGATCATCGATTGCATCGTGTGATTCATTTCCAGCCATGTGGTGTCCCCTTTGTCTGCTCAAACGAGACTAGTCAAAGAATAAGCCCCGAGCCTGTGCCGAATGCCAAGATGTTGCGTGAACCAAATCCCCGCCAGTGCTGACACGGGAGCACAGTTTGGCACAGAGGAATGGGCGATGTCAGCAGCAATCGCACTGGTCTGGGGCGCATCGTTTTTGTTTATCGCGATCGCCATTGACTATGTCGCAACTCCGGTGGTTCCGATGGCACGACTTTTTTTTGGTGTGATGGCCTTGTTGGTGATTCCATCAGCACGAAAGCGAATCGATCGGAGCGATTACAAGCGAGTCATATTTTTAGGATTGGTATGGATGGCTATTCCGTTCATGTTGTACCCGATGGCTGAACAGTCAGTATCGTCTGCTGTAGCCGGAATGCTCAACGGTGGACTTCCGGTTATGACTGTTGCTGTCACGGCAGTATTTGTACGACGACGACCAAGCAGTCAGCGCATCGTCTCGGTGCTCATTGGATTTTTGGGCATTACAATTATTTCGCTTTCTAGCATTCAAGATGGCGTATCAGCGAGCGTTCACGGCGTTGTGTACCTAATTATTGCGTTGTTGTGTTACGCCATCGCTGTCAATGTTGCTCAACCACTTCAAGCAAAATATGGCTCATTGACAACGATGCTGTGGATTGAGGTGTGCGCCCTGATTTGGACTCTTCCGCTTGGAATACCTGCACTCTGGCGGAGCGAATTTAACGTTGGCGCATTGTGTGCGCTTGCTGCACTCGGGGCACTCGGAACTGGAATGGCTTTTGTGGTGTACGGGACATTGCTCAATCGTGCTGGCACCGTGCGCGGAATGATCGGAACATTCTTTACGCCGATTGTTGCAACAGTTTTAGGAATACTTTTTCGCGACGAAGAGATTCATCCGATTGCAATTGCAGGGATGTTTATTGTGATTTGTGGTGCAGTGCTGACGAGTCGTCCCGAGCGGACAGGTTCTGTTTCTGCCACTCCAACACGGTGAATGCCCCAAGACCTGCTGAGTCAAGTAAAGCCTCTGCTTCACTCACGCGGCTGCGCATTTTCATTGCGGCCAAGTTTGGGGCTGATGCGTTTTCTTGCCACACTCTCTTTCCTTGGGCAACAAGATCGTCAATCCCCCAGAGTTGCAAAAACTGTTCTTGGGTGCGAACAGTAGTTGGCACTGCTATTGCTTGTAATTGATCGATGAGAACTTGCACGGTGATGTCTTGCTTGCCGGGGTTCTGTAGATAATGACCACCACGCTCGTGGCCCACATACGTGCGCAACCATTCCCGCCAGGGCGTGTGAGCGATCATCGTTGTAGATGGCGAACAGTAATCAATCACCACGACAACACCATTGTCAAGATGTGCAAGTGTGTGTTGAAGCCAGTTACAAGCGTCTGTCAATACTGGAGCCCGCGAACCGTGTGGCGCCGATGTCGGCAAACACGCAGGCGGCTCTTGCACCACGAGTACTTCGACAAATTTATCTCCGTCAGTTGTGACGTGTGACTGCTTCCAGCCGCCGTCATACACCCACAACTCAAAGGCCAAGTTGTCAAGCAGTTCGTTGGCAAATACCACTGCGTTAGTGAGTGCAGTCGGCATGACGGCCACTGATTCAATACCAGTCGGGTGCATGGCGCGTTGTGCAGCAGAAATTTCAACAGCGATGTATCGCAAATGAGGTTTGCATTCAAACTCGCTCGACAACACGCTGCGAGCCAGGGTGGCCGGACCAGCACCAACATCAACAAATGTGAACACTTCTGGTCGACCCAACTGGTTCCACCAGTTGTCGAGCGCACGAGCAATCACGGCGCCAAAGAGTGGCCCTACTTCGGGGGATGTGATGAAGTCTCCGCGCCGCCCTGCTCGACCAGTGTCTGATTCGCGTGTGTAAAAACCTTCGTCACCGTAGAGCGCATGCGACATAAACTCGGCGAACGAAATCTGTCCACCTGCGGCTTGGATAGCCGCTCGCAAATGATCAGCCGCCGAAGGCACCGGCAAGGTTGGCGAGATCTCCGAAGTGAAGAACGAGGCCAGGCAAGATTCCTAACAACAATGTGGCAAAGGTTGTCAGACCAAGAGCCACCATGAGTGCCGACGGAACAACAACAGGAGTGGTGTCGCCGTCTGGCACAGGACGCATCCACATTTCGCGCATCATGTTGCCGTAGTAACCAAATGCGATCACAGTATTGACTGCACCAATAACAGCGAGCGCGTATCCCCATGTCGTGCCAGCAGAAACGAGTGCCTGAAACGATCCGAATTTACCGATCCAACCACCAAGTGGCGGGATGCCAGCCAGTGATGCCATGAAGATCGTCATTATTACGGCGAGTCCTGGTGCATACGAGAACAAACCGCCGTACGACGAAATAGAACCGCTACGAGTTTTATGTGCAACAGCGATCACGACAGCAAATACACCGAGGTTTGTTGCTGCATACACCAACAAATATGTCACGACTGCGCGCAGTGCTGCGCCTGCAGAGTCGCCCTCGCCCGCAATCGCTAGCGGCATCAAGATGAACCCACCTTGGCTAATGGACGAAAATGCCAACATGCGAACAATGTTTGTTTGACGCAGAGCCATCACGTTGCCCACTGTCATTGTGAGCGCAGCAAGGATCCAGAACACTGGTTGCCAGACCTCTGATGCATTTGGAAAACCTACGTAGACAATGGTGAGTAACGCTACAAACCCGGCAGCCTTTGACGCGACGCTCAAAAAAGCCGTCACAGGTGTTGGTGCACCTTCGTACGTGTCAGGCGCCCATGTATGAAACGGAACTGCCGAGATTTTGAAAGCAAAACCAATGACAACAAAAAGCACCGCTACCGCACGGATAGCACTCATATCACCGCTGACATATGTTCCGATGTCTGTGAGCAAAGTTGAATTCGAGATTCCGTACAAGAGAGACATTCCGTACAACATGAGTGCCGATGCAAAGACTCCGAGCAGGAAGTATTTCACACCAGCTTCGTTGCTCTTGAGATCACGTTTGCGCCATGCGGCCATCATGTACGCAGGAATTGAGAGAAATTCAAGTGACACAAAAATGCTGACGAGATCTCGACTCGAGGCCATCATCACCATGCCAAGCAAACTTGACAGCATTAATACCCAGTACTCTCCTTCATAGAAATCGCCTTCGCGCAAATAATCAGAGGAGAGCAGAACGACAAGATAACCGGCCAAAACAAAGAGGCCTTTCATGGTGAGGCTGAAGTTGTCAACTACATAGCGACCATCAAATAACGATCGTGTTCCGGCATCACTGAGCGCCAGCGTCAGAACAGGGATGAATGCACCGAGCAAGGTGAAACCTGTGACAGGTCCCAGCATCCATTTGTTATTTTCTGACGTAAAGAGATCCAACAAGAGCACCAGCACGATTCCGCCAGCCAAGATGATCTCAGGCGCAAGCGCATGGTAATCAATGGTCGGTGATACCCAATCGGCAGCAGCCGCGAGCACAGAAAAAAGAGCCGCAAACACCTGTCAGCCTCCGAAAGCGGAAAGTACACCCTGTACCGCTGGGTCGATGATTTTAAATAACAGATTTGGATAGACACCCAAGACCAGAATTGCCGCGAGCAGTGGCGCCCACGCCATCCATTCAAAGACATTGACATCATGAATACCCGAGCCGTGGTCATCGTGGCTATCGCCACTGAACTCTGCAGTTGGTTCACCAAACGCTATGCGTTGGAACAACCACAACAAATATCCAGCTGCAAGAACTGTTCCGACAGCGGCGATCACCATGAAAATACGAAACGTCACTTCCGAAAGCCCTGCAGCAGGTTGGTACGCCGACAAGATGGCGGGGAACTCGCCCCAAAAACCAGCAAGACCCGGAAGTCCAAGCGACGCCATGACGCAGAATCCCAAGATCCATCCCATGCGCGGCATTTGTTTGAGCATCCCGCTCAGGCGTGAAATCTCAAGCGTGTGATATCGCTCTTTCACGCTGCCAGCAATGAAGAACAACATGCCAGTGATCAGACCGTGTGCCACCATGCCAAAGACTGCGGCGTTCATGCCAAATGATGTCAGTGTAGAAATACCCAACATCACAAAACCCATGTGCGCTACAGAAGAAAACGCGATCAGTCGTTTCATGTCGGTTTGAGCCAGACATCCGAGTGCTCCGTAAATGATTCCGATGACTGCAAGAAGACCAATCCACGGTGCCCACTCTTTAGCGGCAACCGGAAGAATCGGAATTGCAATACGCACAAATCCGTATGTACCAAGTTTGAGCAAGACTGCAGCCAAGATGACTGATCCTTGTGTTGGGGCCTGAGTATGTGCGTCAGGCAACCACGTGTGAAACGGAAACATTGGCACCTTGACTGCAAACCCGACGAACATTCCGCCGAATATCCAAATCTGTGCATTGCGACTAATGCCAGCACCCTGCTCGATCAGGAATGGAATCGAGAAACTCTCTGCTCCAGTTTTGAAAAACAGTGCCAAGAATGCCACCAACATCAGCGCTGAACCAAACATTGTGTACAAGAAGAATTTGAGCGACGCATACTGGCGATTTTCTCCGCCCCAGACGCCGATCATGAAGTACATCGGGAGCAAGACCAATTCAAAGAAGACAAAGAACAAGATGAGGTCACGAGCAATAAATGTTCCGGCCATTCCTGTTTGCAAAATCAACATGAGCGCAAAAAACGCTTTCGTATTGCCAGGTTCTGGAACATGGTTCCAGCTGTAAATCATTACCAATACGGTGATCACCATTGACAACAGATACAGCGGCAAACTGATGCCGTCTATGCCGACAAAGTACGTGCTCTTTAGGACTGAGATCCAGTTTGTCTGCGCAACAAATTGCATTTTGCCTGCTTGATCAAAGTTGAATTGCGTGAGCGTGAAGATACCCACGCCCAATGTGGCAACCGCCGTGATCAGCGCAACTGCCTTTGTAGCGGTTTCTTGCGCTTTGGGGATGAAGAGCATGACGAGCACGCCAAGGAGCGGCAAGAACGTGCCGACCGATAGCGCCCAATTGTTGTCACTGAGGACTTCCATAACTATGTACTCCCTTACGTATTAATAATGACGAGTATGAGGGCGCCGATGGCGGCAGCGCCGAACAACAACGCCCCATACTGATTGACTTTTCCGGACTGAATTGGCCTGATCGCAGAACCTGCATTTTGTGCCACTGCGGCAGAACCATTAACGGCTCCGTCTACGACACGTTGATCAACGTTTCGGTAGACCCAGCCAGACACCTTGCGCACCACTGTTCCAAAACCATTAACAACACCATCAATGACGTTTTGGTTAAACCAATAAACAGCCTGAGCAACGGGGTGCGCGATGCCATGAACAATTACTTTTTCATAGAGCGCGTCGAGGTAGTACTTATTTTGCAAGAACAGGTATCCGGCACCAAGTGCTTTATTGCGCTGAGTGAGGCCCACAAGTTTTGGATTCTTCTTGCCGTACAACTGCACGCAGAGCACCCAACTTAAAAATCCCCCGAGGAAGACGATGAGCATCGACATCAACGCCTTTGACCACTTAAATGGCGCATGATCAAGTTGTGGGGCAACACAAATGCCGCCTGTTGGAGTTGTTGTTCCGCAGGGTGATTCATGTTTGGCTTCTTCGGCGCGTGGAGAAGTGAGCACACGAGCTTCACCAGGGCCACTCGCCATCACCGATATTCCTGTTGGGCTAATTACTTCTGGGCGCGGCTCTACCCAATGTTTCATGCGTTCCCATTTTTCGCCTAATGGCGCTGGGTTCAAGAAACCTGCACCAAGAGCCAGTGCGGCCAAAATCATCAGCGGGACGGTAATCAACAGACCACTTTCGTGCGGGCCTCGCGATGCGTGTGCATCGTGTGTGTCGTGAGCATCGTGACTGTCGTGTGCGCCGGCTGCTGCGCCACGAGGTTTGCCATTGAAAGTAAGGTACGTCGCCCGAGTCATGTAGGCAGCAGTTAAAAATGCACCTGTCAGACCAAGCACCATAAACATGGTGTAACCGTTATGACCGACGTTGTCGATGATCTCATCTTTTGAGAAGAATCCCGAGAACGGAAACACGCCACATAGCGCCAATGTAGAAATAATCCAGGTTGCAAAGGTGATCGGCATGAACTTACGCAATCCGCCCATGTCTTTTTTCATGTCAAAAGAATGGTGAGATGCGCTGTGACTAACAGAACCTGCACACAAGAACAGACACGCCTTAAAAAATGCATGGGTGAAAATATGGAAAACTGCTGGCAACCATGCGCCTGCGCCAAGGCCCATCATCATGTATCCCAACTGACTCACCGTTGAATACGCCAAAACCTTTTTAATGTCTGCCTGCACAAACGCAAGTGCTGCTGCAATAACAATTGTGATTCCGCCGATCAACACGATCAGGTTGAGGTTGGTTCCTAAAATGTTCATGCCAGTGAAAAACACCGGATACAAACGTGCGACAAGATACACGCCCGCAACCACCATGGTGGATGAGTGCAAAAGAGAACTCACAGGGGTTGGACCAGCCATTGCGTCTGGCAACCATGTGTGTAATGGGAACTGACCGCTCTTGCCAATGCAAGCAATGAACAAAGCGACGGCTCCGACCGTGATTGCAGCATGACCTGGATCTCCGGAGAGCGCCCACGCCGATAAGCCACGAACGGTGAAGCCAGAAATGCCGAGAGTTTTTTGCGTCCACGCGTTAGATGCAAAGAACAGCACCGATGTACCCACGAGCAAGCCGATGTCGCCAGTACGAGTTGTGAAAAATGCTTTGAGGGCCGCACGACTATTAGCGCCGTCCTCCCACCAGTGACCAATCAACAAGAACGAGCACATTCCCATGATTTCCCAGCCCAGAATAAGTTGAATCATGTTTTCTGCAAGAACCATGTTGAGCATTCCTGCAGAAAACAAAGTCAGAGCCCCGAAGAAATGGGTGTACCGAATATCGCCACGAAGGTATTCAACAGAATAAATCTCGACCAGTGTTGAAATCAAGGTCACAACTACAAGCAATGTCAAAGACAAACCGTCAATGTGTTGACCGATTCCGAAGGAGAAGCCAGCGCTCTCCCACCATGTCCATGTCTTAATCACTGGTGCGACAAACGCCTCAGGTGCTGCGCTGTCGACGCGTTGTATCCATTGGTAGGCGGCACCAACAGAGACAGCGAGTGATGCCAAGAGCGACGCAATGCCAAACTCGCTCCCTTTCATTGGCATTTTCTTGCCATAGGCAATAATCAGCACAAACGCAATCACTGGCATGAGCGGAATCAACCACGCATTTTCTAAGAACCATCCAGATTTGAGAACAGTCTCGACAGTCTCGGCAGTTTCAGCCGCAAAAAACATCTCTTTAACCCTTCATCTCTGACAGCTCGTCAAGCGAGATAGAGCGACTATTGCGATACACCAACAACACGAGGGCAAGCCCGACTCCAACCTCTGCGGCCGCGACTGCAATCACATACAAAGCAAAAGTCTGACCATCTGCGCTTCCGTTGCGCAACGAAAAAGCCAGCAGATTGATATTGACTGAGTTGAGAATTAGTTCGATAGACATCAGCACCAACACGGCGTTCTTGCGCACAATAACGCCATAGACCCCGATACAAAACAGGATCGCACCAAGAAAAAGAAACTCGTTCAGCAACATGGTCAGTCCCTGCGCGCCAACACAATGGCCCCGATAACTGCAGCGAGCAGAACAAACGACAACGCCCAAAAAGGCAACAAGTAAGGACCAAAAATCTGGTCAGACAACACTTGCGTCGACACAAGCGGAGCGTCCGCAGGGAGTTTTTCATTGCCGAATCCGTCTCGCAACGCAATCAACATCGCAGCCAACAACGTGAGCGCAACTGGAAGACCGACGAACCAGTTTTTGTTATTGAGGTCAGACTCCGCACCGATACGTGCGCGAGTGAGCATGGTGCCAAACAAAAACAACACCATGACCGCACCGATATATACAAGAACTTGTGTGACTGCCACAAACTCAGCGGCCAGCAGGACATATTGTGCGGCTGCACCGGCCAATACAACCACCAACCACAGCGCCGCATGCACCACGTTGCTCGTTGTGACCACGCGCAATGCGCCAACCACCATGAGGGCAGCAATAATAAAGAAGCCGATGTTTTGAGCAATCAGCAATTCAGAGGCAAACATTATTTCTTGCCTTTTTTGTCTGCACCAACTTCTAGTTCGGGAGCTTCTGGAACGGTCTCCATCCATTCGCCGAGTTTGACTTTGTCATGCAACATGTCGGCAATGCTTGGTTCTGAGTATTCATACTCGGGGCTCCAGAACAGCGCATCAAACGGACACACATCGACACAAATTCCGCAGTACATGCACAACGCATAATCAATATCAAAACGATCCAGCATGTTCACTTGACGCGGCTTGCCGCCAGCACGACGTGGTGGGGCAAGTTCTTTATGCCCTTCGATATAGATACACCAGTCCGGACACGAACGCGCGCACAACATGCACGATGTGCAGTTGCCTTCATGCAAGGCGATGACTCCGCGTGAGCGAATAGGTGGTGTTTCTTTTTCGTGCGGGTATTGCACGGTGTTGGCGCCCTGAGTAACAGTGCGCGCAAAAGTGCCAAGTGTGACACCAAGACCTTTAAACAGACCAGGAACTTTGGGCATCAGAACGCCACTTTCAAGATTGCCGTCAACATGATATTGACGAGGGAAATAGGAATAAGAACTTTCCATGCAAAGCGCTGCAATTGATCTTCGCGCAAGCGCGGATAACTAAATCGAACCCACATCACCAAGAACATGATGACCATCATTTTTGTGAACAAGATCAACGGACCGGCAAAGTTCATCCAGTTATCAACGCTGTCCATGGTGGTCCAACCAAACCATGAGAACGGAACAGCCCAGCCGCCCAAGAAGAGCACTGATGCGATCATTGCAAATACTCCGGCAGTGGCGAACTCGCCGATAAAGAAAATCAAGAAACGAAAACCTGAGTACTCGGTCATGTATCCCGATACCAGTTCTGATTCAGCGACTGGCATGTCAAATGGGGCTTGCGTGAGTTCGGCCTGAACAGAAATCATAAAAATTACAAAACCAACGAACTGCGTCAGAACATATGGATTGCCGAGACCGTCGAACCCAAACATTGAGCCACTGTTTTGAGCCAGCACGATTCCCTGCAGGTTCATGGTGCCAGCCTGAATAACAACACCAATCACTGCCAACACCATCGGCAATTCGTAGGCAATCAACTGTCCAGCCGCGCGCAGGCCACCCAATAACGAATACTTATTGGCGCTTGACCAACCTGCAATCAAAATTCCGAGCACTGAGACAGATGAGACAGCGAGCGCATAAAAAATTCCGGCCTCAAAGTTGGTGAACCACGCGTCTGGTCCAAATGGCACAACCACAACCAATAAAAATGTGCTTGCCAACACGATGAGTGGTGCAAGTTTAAAAATGAACTTGTCTGCTCGCGCTGGATAAATGTCTTCTTTTTGCAGCCACTTACCAACCTCGGCGAATAGCTGCATTGACCCGTATGGACCAGCTTCCATAGGCCCGAGTCGACTCTGCATAAACGACATCATCTTGAACAAAAAGAGATACACGATTGTTCCGGCTGGCAACAGCACTGCTACTAGTCCGCCAAGGACGCGCAACAAAGACTGCCCCCAATACGGAACCTCAGCAATTATCAAAGACGCGGTATTCATCAGCGGTCGATATCGCCGAGAATGAAATACAACGACGCCAAAATCGTCACGATGTCAGGCACATACACACCTTTGAGTAGCCAGGGCGTAATCGACATGTTGTTAAACGACGCGCTTCTGATTTTGACGCGGAACGGTCCGAGATCACCCTGTGACACCACGTAATAGCCCATCTCACCGAGTGGATTCTCTGTGCATACCCACGCTTCACCTTCGGGCACTTTGATGATGCGCGGCACCTTGGTCATCACTGGACCAGCAGGAATAGTGTCTACTAATTGCTCGACTATGCGTGTTGACTCGCGTACCTCTTGCAGGCGTATCCAACAACGTGCAAACGAATCACCATCTGGATGGGTCCAGACTTTCCAGTCCACTTTGTCCCAGGCCATCGGCAATGACTGATCGCGACGCAGGTCCCAGTCGACACCAGATGCGCGCAAGTTTGCGCCAGACATTCCGTATTGCAACGCGATGTCGCGCGGAATTACGCCAATACCGCGAGTACGCGACTGGAAGATTTCATTTCCGAACAACAGATCTTCGATCTCGTCGCAAAAACGACGAAGTTTTTTCATAACGGTTCGGGTTTCGTCTATCCATCCTGCAGGAAGATCATCTTTGAGTCCACCAATGCGATCGAAGTTGGGATGGAATCGTCCACCCGTTGCACCTTCGATCAAGTTCAAGACATACTCACGATCACGGAATGCCATAAAGACTGGTGTGATAGCGCCGAGTTGCACACCAAGATCACCAAGGAACAGCGAGACGTTGGCAATACGCGAGAGTTCGAACAAGATTGTTCGAATATGTTGCGCTCGTAATGGAGCCTCAATTCCCATCAGTTTTTCAGCAGCCAAGATGAAAGGAACTTCGTTGGCGAAACTTCCGAGCCAGTCAATGCGATTAACAAGTGCTGTCACTTGCGGATACGTACGAACTTCTGTGAGTTTTTCGTATCCGCGGTGCATGTAGCCGCACGACGGATCGACCCACACGACTTGTTCGCCATCAAGACGCGCAATGATGCGCAATGTTCCGTGAGTTGCCGGATGCTGCGGCCCAATGTTGAGGGTCATGCCCTCGGTTTCGAGCTCAAGATTGACTCGCGCATCTGCTGCTTGCGATGCGATATAAGACAACTGTTGACGATCTCCAAGAAGTGTCATTGTGCGTCTCCATCTTGTGCAGGCTCGTCTTGATCGCCACCAGGCATTGGTTCGACGTCAACGATTCCGGGCCATGGTTTTACGATGCGCGCTAATAGCGGGAAATCTTTGCGAAGTGGGAAGCCCTCAAAGTCAGTTGGCAGATAGATGTGTCGTAAATCTGGATGACCATCGAACGTGATACCAAACATTTCCCAAGCTTCTCGCTCATGCCAGTTAGCACCTGCGTACACCGTCGTCCATGACTCAACGTGCGCGTTGTCATCTGGAACATCCGTTTTGAGATTGATACCCATTGATGTTGTTGGGTCTACTACTCGCGCCAACATCTGAATTCGCATGTCTCCGCCCGTGTAGCCGTGACGAATCGTAGTGTCGCGCACCGGTGCTGGCTCGGTGGGATCATCTTCGCCGCGTCCAAACGGCGATGGCAACCAATCGATCGCCGACAAGAAATCAAAGTATGAAAAACCTAGGTCACGCAAGATGACAGCAGTCTCTCGCCATGACTCTGTGCGCACACGCACCCAAATGTCATCACCTGGTTTGACGAGTGACTCAACAATCTTGTCGCCAAGTGCTGCTTGAACACGAGCAAGAATGCCATCACGAACAACGTCGGTGGCTGCAGGGGTATCAGTGGTCAACGACAACTGGAACTCCTCCTCGTTCGGCGGATTCGCCATCAACAACTTG
>JAEMRC010000041.1 GCA_016463545.1 Ilumatobacteraceae bacterium | reverse complement strand
CCACAACTACAACGGGACATTTGTGGATGTAACATACGCCAGCAACTCTTCGCCGCAGCGCGTGCTCCTTCAAGCAGGAACTTCGTTGTCAAGCATTTCAACTGGCTGGTATCACACATGTGGCTTGACAACAACAGGGAAATTGTTGTGTTGGGGCACCAACGACAATGGCGAACTCGGCACCGGCACAACACTGGGTGGCAAGACAATTCGCCAGACAGTGTTGCCAGACGGAGTTGTCGCTGCCAGCGTGAGTGCCGGACTCGGCCAAACCTGCATGCTCACAACAACCCACGAAGCATGGTGTTGGGGAGTTAATTACTTCGGCTCACTTGGACAAGGAACCCTTGTTGGTTCAAAACTTCCAGTAAAAATCTTGGCTGTTGGCACACCTACTGTTGCATCGCCTCTTGCAACCAGTGTTGGCGCCGAACAAGCAACCGTCGGTGCAAATATTAATCCCAATGGCCACATTGCATCTGTGGTGTTGGCATTGTCGAAAAACTCAACGCTTGCCGAATCAACGGTTCGCACCATTGCGTTGTCGGCTTCTTTGCAAAATACGCCAGCCAAGCGATTTTCATCTTTTGCAATCAGAACCTTGCTCACCGATTTAGATCCCAAGACCACCTACTACTTCGAGATTCGTTCAACCAATGCTCTTGGCTCTACCTCTTCTGCAATTGGTTCTTTCACCACTACGGGTGATGTTCCAGCGATCGACATTGATCCAATCTCTGATATCCATGGTGACTCCGGCATGGCATCAATGCGCGTGCACCCACATGAGCTCGCCACCACCGCAGAACTCACCTATGCCCAAGATGCATCTTTCACACAGGACGTTCACACCATCGGCCTCGGAACAGTTCGTGGCAATGACGCTGTCGCTCTCAGCGCACTCATGCCCGAACTAGATGCACGCACTCAATACTTTGTGCGCATCAGCGCCACCAACAGACTCGGCACCACTCTTTCATCCGTGATTTCATTTACGACGGTTGGCGCATTACCCACCGCCATCACTGGCGAAGCAACCACCACAGGCACAGGCGCCACGATCGAAGCCACTGTCAATGCAATGGACACTCGGGTCACCGCATCTATTCAATATTGGCTCACTTCATCAAGTCCCGATCTCGCACAACACACAACACGCCGCGTGATCAATGGCGCCACAGATCAATCCCTTTCATTTGCCGTCAACGAACTCACGATTGCTACTGATTACTCATATCGAGTCGTGGCCACCAACAACCTGGGCACTGTCATTGGCGACACTCGCACATTGCGCACCCGCGGCGGTTCTCCAATTGTCGGTGCCGTCTCTGCCACAGACATCACTCAAACCGGCGTCACTGTCAAAGCAACCATCGACTCCAACGAGTTCAGCACATTTACCAAAATGCAACTATCAACTGATCGCTCTTTTGTCGATGACGTCAGCGAGTACTACGTCGCCCGCACACCTGCGGGATCAACGCGTCAAGCAGTTGTCCCAGTTGACGACCTCACGCCACGCACCACATACTTTGTGCGTTTTGTTGCCACTAACAGTGTTGGCTCTACAACAAGTGCGAGCACGAGTTTTGTCACCCGCACTCCAATCGGAGTCTCTATCAACAATGGTGACACCAGCACCCACTCTGCCCGTGTAATTCTCAGCATCACTGCACCAGATAACGCTGACTCTGTCATCATCTCTCACACACGCACCTTTACAAACCAACGAGTCTTCGATCTCGATTCCAAGATCGACTGGACACTCGTTGCACTAGTTGACGGCGAAGCAGCCACACGCACGGTCTATGTCAAATTTGTTCTTACCGACGACACAACATCGCCAGTCTTCAGTGACAGCATCACCCTCACGACTCTGCCGAGCCTGCCTCCCGACCCTGATTCTCCAGTGGGTACCACGACTACGACTACGACTCCGACTACTGATGTTGTGGCCCCAACTATTGCAGCCGCAACAGTTGGCCCGCAGTTTGCACTTAAAAAAGGTGTAGCCACTTCAAGTGTGCGCACTCGCTTAACAGTGTCCACTCGCGACGCCGCATCTGGTGTTGCTCGCATCGAAGTGCGTGATGCATCCAAAAAGAAAACCGTTCTTCGTTCTTCAGTCTCGCGCAAGTCTGATCGATACTCAGTCAAAGTACCAGTAGGTTCACGCAGCATTCAATTCAGGGTTATCGACCTTGCCGGCAATGCAACTGCATGGAGAACAATCGAGTTTCGTTAATCAGAGCGCAGTGTGTTCAATAAACCTTTGCGCAACTCCAGCATCTCCAATTATCTCCACCTGTGACAGCGGTAGTCGTCGCCACAGTGCCAACAACACATCACTCGCTGCTCCTCGAATGGCGCAGGTTCCTTTGGCGTGTTCGCGAGCCACAACAAATGTCCTCGCATCAGGCTGAGTAATTGTCCATTCGCCTGCAACGTCCGTGCAATGAATATGCACACTGCCTCCCACGGCCGGAACACCCTCTCGACCACGCGGCAAGAAATTAGACAAGAACTCATCAATGCCATCGCTGGCCAGGGCTGCTTCGATCGCTGTGCTTATGCCCACTGCATTTGCTGCATCCCACGCATGTACTGCGGTTTCTTGCGTCATTCGTCGAACTGCCCAAGTCGACCCCACTGGTCCAGTCCAAGACCAGATCATCGCCGTCGGATCTGCTTGAGTTGCGACATCGATGAGATCCTGCAGACCTGCTGAATATGTCTTGATCAGTTCATCGTCATCAGCACGTTTGACAGGAACCAACTTGTCGAAGCCCTGAACTCCGTCACGAATAATCTGAACTATCGCGTTGTGTACTCGCGTGGTGTGCCACACCAGATCTGACATTGTCCAGCCCGGACACGACGCCACCGAACGCGTGAGATGTTGATCGGCCGCAGTCGCAAGCGCTGTTCCGTCACGATGAAGTGCTCGTATTAATTCTGCTTTTTCCATGATGGACTACAGACCCTTTGTTGCGTCTGCAAGTTCTTTCCATTGCGCCATCGGAAGAACTCCCGGTGTGTCGGTGAGCACTTGCACACACACGTGATTTGCACCAGCATCAAGATGCGCCTTGATGCGAGCAACGACCTGCTCAGTTGAGCCCCACCCAACAATGGCGTCAACAAGCGCGTCAGATGGTCCGTCAATGTCTTCTTGAGTCCATCCGAGGCGTTTTAAGTTGTTCGTGTAATTGGGTAATCCCAGATATGTCGTCATGTGCTGTCGCGCCACGTCGCGCGCCTTAGTGGGATCTGTTTCAAAAACGACAGCCGTTTCTGGAGCCAACATTGCATCTGGCCCCAAAGCCTGGCGCGCAATCACAGTGTGTTCAACGGGAACAAAATACGGATGCGCACCCATTGTGCGATCGGCTGCCAACTTCAGCATTTTTGGACCCAACGCCGCAAGCATTCGACGTGGCTGCGTACTGGGTTGTGCAGCAAAATACATTCCACGATCCATTGCGTCAAGAAACTGCACCATTGTGGAATACGGCTTGTCATATGCATGGCCATGAACATTTTCGACCATCGGCTGATGACTGACTCCGATTCCAAGTACAAACCGCTCCGGAAACGCTTCGGTCAACGTTTTCCATCCTGCTTGCATTGTCATTGCCGTTCGTGCATGCAAACTCGCGATACCAGTTGCCAAAATCAGATTCTGTGTCGCCGACAACAAAAGTGCTGTTGAAGCAAATGGCTCGCGCCCCACAGCCTCGGGCACCCACACAGTGCCGAATCCCATTTCCTCAATGCGCGCTACTGCTTTTTGAGCAGCCGCCATGGGCTGCAAATCAAAGTCAAATGCCCACAGCCCAACACGTCCAAGATCAAGATTGCTCATGTACCAACACTAAAGGCTTCGAGATCAGCGCGTCGCACCGAACCCTCCCTAACGACGCTTAACTCGCTAGCCAATCATCAATAAGTCGACGCGCAATTGAGATTCCTGGAGGAATCATTGGTAACGCATCACGCCGATACCAGTTGGCGTCCATTATCTCTGTTGCATCGCACACAATGTCTCCATGGTCGTAGCGTGCGCGGAACCCAAGCATCAAAGAGTGCGGGAACGGCCATGGCTGGCTCGCCACATATTGCACATCGGCGACCCAGATGCCGACTTCCTCCAAAATTTCACGCGCCACGGCCTGCTCCAAGTTTTCTCCGGGCTCAACAAAACCTGCCAGACACGAATACATCGGAATTTGCCACTGCACTCCACGCGCCAACAATGCTTCTTCGTCGTCTCCATGACCACGAGTCACAAGAGTTATCACTGCAGGTGCAAGTCGCGGAAACGACATCAACCGACATGTCGGACACGTATAGGCACGCTCGTTGTCAGCGATCAGGGTGGGCGTTGCACAACGACCACAAAACTTGTGAGTGCGCCCCCACTCCACCAACTGCACAGCACGACCCGCCACTGCCCACTCGGTCTCTGTAGCCCTGCCAAAAAAAGTGCGCAGATCAACGGCTGCTCCGTCTGCAGGGTCTTGTCCGTGCGGAACATCTACCCCCCAACACGCCGTGTCGCCATGCATCCCCAAAAAATGCGTCGTCCATTGCGTATCAGCGCAGGAGTCGTGCACCCACACCGAACTGCCCACGACATGCACATAGCGGTGCCCGGAGGCGTCGATGCTGGGCTGCATCGTTGGGACAAAGTCAGATTCGTGAGCAGCCATCGCCCACTGACGGTAGTTGTCGCAGAGACCAATAAGATGCATCGCATGTCAAACTCATCTTCTGTCGTCATTGTCGATGCTCTTCGCACTCCAGTTGGTCGCCGCGGAGGCGGTCTGGGCTCAATGCATCCCGGAGACCTGCTGGGTCTCGTACAAAAGGGAGTCCTTGATCGCACCGGACTCGATCCCGCACTTGTCGAACAAGTTGTTGGTGGTTGTGTGAGCCAGGTTGGCGAGCAAAGTTTCAACATCACTCGAACAGCATGGTTGGCAGCAGGACTGCCCCTCACAACTGCTGCCACAACACTCGACACGCAGTGTGGTTCGTCCCAACAAGCAACCAATGTCGCAACGTCCATGCTGGGCTCTGGCGTCGTAGATATTGCCATGGCATGCGGTGTCGAGGTCATGACCCGTATTCCGATCGGCATCAACTCCAGCAAAAAACTTGGCCTAGGTGTTCCGATTCCAAAATCATATTTTTCACAATATGAATTCACTTCTCAATTTGAAGGCGCAGAACGAATCGCTGAGTTGTACAACATCACCCGTGACGACACAGATGCACTCGCATTGTCGTCACAACAACGTGCTGCGCGAGCATGGGCTCAAGGCCACTTTGACGGACAATGGATCCCCGTCACTGCACCAGACCTCGACGAAGAAGGCAAGCCAACCGGCACCACTCACACTGTGTCTCGAGACGAAGGCATCCGCGAAAGCTCACTCGAATCACTTGCCAAACTGAAACCTGTTGGTCGAGAAAATGGTGTCCACACAGCAGGCAACTCGTCGCAGATCTCTGACGGTGCAGCAGCACTTCTCATGATGACAGAGCAAAAAGCAACAAAACTTGGTCTCACTCCTCGTGCGCGCGTCGTAGACACGTGTCTCGTTGGCGTCGATCCAGTACTCATGCTCACCGGCCCAATCGAAGCCACCAAGCGATTGCTTGAGCGCAACAATCTTGGCATCGACGACATCGATACGTTTGAAATTAACGAAGCATTTGCGTCGGTTGTATTGGGGTGGGCACGTGCTACTGGTGCAGACCTTGAAAAAACAAACCCCAACGGTGGAGCGATCGCACTTGGACATCCACTTGGCTGTACCGGATCCTTTCTCATCACAAAGGCGTTATACGAACTTGAGCGCATCGGTGGCAGATACGCGCTCATCTCAATGTGTTGTGGTGGCGGACTCGGCACCGGAACACTCATCGAACGCATCTAATCCAGGGCGGGCGTCACGCATAATTCCTTAACGCTCGTTCGCTCTTGTGTGCTTCTGACAACAATATTCATCGCAGGCGCTTGCAGTTCTTCTAATAACACCGCAACTTCGGTATCTTCTTCAACTGCAACTGTCACCGTAGATCGTGTCGTTGATGGCGACACCGTGGTGTTAATAATTGACGGCAAAAAAGAAAAAGTGCGACTCATCGGCGTTGACACTCCAGAAACTGTCAAACCCAACACGCCAGTGCAGTGCTATGGCCTAGAGGCATCCAACGCGCTCAAGTCCATGTTGCCCAAGGGCACTCAGGTTCGCGTTGAACGAGACGAAGAAGCTCGCGACAGGTATCGCCGACTTTTGCTGTACATCTATCGTCTGCCCGACAATGTCTTTGTCAACTTGCAATTAGTACAGCAAGGCTTCGCGCGCATTATGTCGATTGCCCCCAACACAGCCCATGCCACTGACTTTGCCGTTGCTGCGAGCAGCGCCGAGGCCTCAGGACAAGGTCTATGGGGAGCGTGTCCCCGATAGCGTTTAGGCATGGCCACACACGTCGGAGCACATACTCCCACGCTCAATTCCCTGCTTGGGTATGACGACAACGAACGTCTTGTGATTTTGAGTTGCGACGATCTGGGCTCATGTCATGCCGCCAACGAAGGTGTCTACATGGCGTTGCGCGACGGCATCGCGACATGTGCATCTCTGATGGTTCCAGCACCGTGGGCTAATCACGCCGCTCAGCAATATCGCGACGAAGACATCGGCGTACACCTCACTCTCAATGCCGAACATGCCAACTACCGCTGGGGTCCCATCACGTATGCGCCAAGTTTGTTGTCTGGTGAAGGCGGGTTTCCGCGCACGGTGACAGATTTGTGGGAGCATGCCGACAGCGACGAAGTCTTGCGTGAATGCCGTGCCCAAATTGAGCGAGCACTTGCATGGGGAATCGATGTCACTCACCTTGCTCCACACTTGAGCGTCATCACATTGCGACCAGAATTCTTTGATATATATCTTGAACTCGCAGTTGAATTTGCTCTGCCAATTCGTCTGCCTTCAACAATTACCGCACAACAAGCAGGGTTCCCATTTCGAGAACTTGCTGCCCAAGAAAACATCTTGTTCCCCGATCACTTTGATCACGATTGGCGCGCAGGCAGCCGTGATCGAGTTGTGCAAGCAATCACGCAATTGCAGCCGGGCGTAACAGAGATTCATATTCAGCCAGCGATTGATACTCCTGAACTTCGCGCCCTTGGAGACACAGCGACCGGATGGGTGGATGACCTTGCTCTTGTCACTACCGATTCAGAATTTATTTCACTCGTCAAAAATAGTGGAGCAACTCTTATTGGCTATCGCGCCCTCAGGCACGCGATGCGAGCCGCGAAATAACTGCATCTGCATCACCATTTGACAACACATCAAACAGCACACCTGTGCGGCCTTGCGCCTTTAGTTTTCCGGTCATAAACGCCAGCGACAAATTCAGACCCGCATCTTTAGACGCGATTCGCACAACAACATCGGCGTTGTCTGGACCCTCAACTGCTTCGTCGGTCTTAGAGAACATCACTCGGTATTGAACTGTGTGCATATCTATTGTCTCATTTCGTGCAAGGCATTTTCTCGAACACCCGCAAAGAGATCGTCTTCTAATGTGCCATCAACATTTGTTGACACAGACGACACGCCCAAAACCCAATCTTCCCACGGATACAGCGCTGCCATTTCATCATCATCGAGACCAAACCACCACGTGGCTGATGGGTCTACTTGCGTGGCATGAGCACGCAGTGACGCACTGCGCACGCCAAGATACTTAGCAATCTCTAGTCGAGTCGTGATTCGGTGATCTTGGGATGGTCGATTGAGCCATTTCTCGTCATACGGAGATTCGCCAAGTTTGGCAATCATGGCGTGATGCACTGCCATCAGTCGTTCTTTAGACCACACGCTGTAATACATCTTTTGCGGCTGCCATGGTTCTCCAAATTCGGGATACCAACTGAAATCACCTGCACGCTGAAATGCCAAAATGCTGATGTCGTGAACTTTGAGATGATCTGGATGCGGGTATCCGGTTTGATCATCGTTGTACGTCAAAATTACTTGGGGTTTTTCGAGGCGAATAATTCGCACAAGACGACCCACGGCTTCATCCATCTCGGCCATATGAAAACACTCTGGATTTTTGTTGGTGTCGCTCTCGGCCATTCCTGAATCTCGATAGCCCAACATATGCAGTGCACTAAACCCGATGACATCGCAAGAGTTCTGAAGTTCGATAGCCCGAATTGGCCCCATCTTTAGACGCTCCTGCTCTGGAGTAAGTCCATGAAACGGCTGCCCAGGTTCGCGCAGTGACGGATTATTTAGATCGCCTTCTTCTCCACCAGTACAACACACCAGAACCGTGCGTACTCCTTGAGCAAAATAACTTGCCACGGTTGGGGCTCCTTTGCTGGCCTCGTCATCGGGGTGGGCATGCACCGTGAGCAGGCACAGTGGATCCTGATCGATAGACAAAGGGGCAATAGTCATGTCAGCAGGCTAGTAAAAATCCACTGATTGCCACTGATGGAGACGCCAGTGAATAGTCTTTGAAGATATGAGTCGTTCAAAATATGTTCCGATGGTGTGCGTGGCTCTCCTGAGTATTGGGCTTGCTGCATGTTCTCGCAACGACGGACGCACCATGAAAGAACCACGCGCAGATCAAACCGAGACCATTGCAATCGCAACAACGGTGCCGATCCCCGAGACAGTAAGTGCCGGAAATGACTTGCCAGAGATGTCACTCACCACTCCGTGGCAACCTGATGACGCAATCGATGTCTCGTTCACCTGTGACGGCGCCAATTCATCCCCTGCAATCAGTTGGACAGGCGTCGCCCCGACAACGGCATCACTGGCCATTGTTTTGTCCGATGATGATGCGCCAGAATACGTGCACTGGGTAGTGAGCAATATCGCCCCCACCACCACGGGCTTTGCCGCTGGACAGGTCAGCCCCGAATCTGTGGTCGCCAAAAATTCGAGTGGGGTCGTTGGCTACTCGGGGCCGTGTCCACCCCCAGGAACCACCCATACCTACG
Source organism: Ilumatobacteraceae bacterium (assembly GCA_016463545.1). Lineage (GTDB taxonomy): Bacteria > Actinomycetota > Acidimicrobiia > Acidimicrobiales > Ilumatobacteraceae > UBA2093. The sequence goes on along the minus strand of JAEMRC010000041.1, from coordinate 6,279 downwards.
CATTGACCCTGTATGCCCTTGATCAAAAACTCGAGGCCACACCTGGCGGTGATGCCTCAGTCATGCGTGATGCGATTGAAGCCGCCAGCACAGATGCCACCGTGAGCACATTTACTTTTCGTCGCTGAGCCGATCACACTGCGGGGTTGTTCCACCGCCGAGGGTGAGCAATCTGAGAGACTGTGAGTATCGCCAATACTTCCGAGCACATCGCCGCGGCACTCCCGATCGGAGTCTTTGACGCCGACATCGACTGTCGGGTGACGTGGGCCAATGATGCATACCGCACGCTTGTATTAGGTGGTGCTGCAATCGTCGCGGGCACCGCACCATGGGTCAACGCATTACCTCAAGAACGCACAGACTGCGAACAGAAGTGGCGCGTGCACAAAGAATCGGGCACTCCGTTCTTGGTTGAGTTTCGAATTGGGACAGCTACCGGAGAAACAATCTGGGTGCAAGTGTCAGCACAGCAAATTACTTCTCATGGCATCACAAAATACGTCGGCACCGCAATTGACTGCACTGCAATCGTGCAACAGAGCGCGCTCTCTCAACAATTAGTGAGTTTGCTTGATGCATCTGGCGATGCAGTACTCGTTTTTGATCGTGTTGGCAATCTGCAGTTTGCCAATGAAGTCGCCACGACAATGATCGGAGTCACCGAATCTTCATTGACGAGCACTGATGTCGCTGCTCGCACATTTATGCAAGCCATCAAAGATCAATTGCCTCGTGAATTGCTCGAACATTACGACCCTTCATCACCAATCAACAAGTGGCAGGGCGAGATTGGCTTCCGCTCCCCTGACGGACTACCTCGCACCTTGTCCGTCGTCGTGCAGGTCACCCGTGATCGTGACGGTTCGGTGCACCATTGGTCGGCGATTGCGAGTGACATCACAGAAGCCCGCCAACTTCAAACCGAACTAACGAGGCAGGCAACGCATGATGCGCTCACCTCTTTGCCCAACAGAGTGCTGATACTCAGAAAAATCTCCGAAGCGCTTGAGCGCAGTCGAACAACAAGAAATACCGTTGCTGTTTTGTTTATTGATCTCGACAAACTCAAGCATGTCAATGACACAATCGGTCACGCCGTTGGCGACCAACTAATCGTCACCATCGCGCAGCGCTTAGTAGCGGCTACTCGACCAAGTGACGTTGTTGCGCGTATCGGTGGCGATGAGTTTGTGGTGCTGTGTGAAGGCCTCCTAGATGAACACGTGTCAATGGAAGTCGCAGACCGAATTCGTGTGTCAATCAGTGGGTCGCTCATTTTGCAAGGAGTCGAGATCGAATCAGGGGCGAGCGTCGGCGTCGCATTAGCCACCCAAGAGATGTTGCAAACAGAATCATCAGTTGATGCCGCCATCACATTGTTGCGATGCGCTGATACGGCCATGTATCGCGCAAAACAAAGAGGCCGCGGTCGGTGCGAGTTATACAACAACGAAATGCACAGCGCAGCCCGCGAGCGACTCGTGCTCTCTAGCCAACTCGAACAAGCACTCGCTGCTCGTCAATTCAGCCTCGTCTATCAACCGCTCATTTCAGCCCATACCGGCCGCACTGTTGCTGTCGAGGCGCTCCTTCGCTGGAACCATCCAGAACGTGGCGAACTTACCCCTGCTGCGTTCTTGGATCTGGCTGAAGAATCTGGATTAATCAGCCCTATCGGTGATTGGGTTCTTAGCACAGCATCTACAGCGATGCGCGAGTGGATCGACTCTGGGCTTCTTGATCGACATTGCGCCTTGCATGTCAATGTCTCGCGGCGACAGTTATCTGACACCACTTTTGTTGATCGTGCAAGCACGATTCTTTCTGAGACTGGTCTTGACGCCCAACAACTTGTTCTTGAAACATCTGAGTCAACACTGATTGACAATAATCCCACCATCTTGCGCACTGTCACAACTCTCAAACGACAAGGCGTGCGAATTGCTGTTGACGACTTTGGCACTGGCTACTCATCTTTGTCCTCGTTGCGAACTTTCCCTGCAGATCAACTCAAACTTGACGGCACCCTCGTTCGTGATGTTGGCCGCACAGACGGCGGAGACGATCCGATCGTTCGTTCACTCATCCAGTTGGCCCATTCTCTGGATCTGACTGTGGTCGCAGAATGGGTCAGCACATCAGATCAAGTTGATCGCTTGCGCATTTTGGGATGCGATATTTTGCAAGGCAATCACATCTCTGAACCACTCACCAAAGAGCAATTGCGAGAACGTTATTTAGGCGCAGGAGCAGGCGCAGGTCCTGTACCTGCAAAATAAGCAAGAACATCATTTGATTTTGTGCTCAAGCGCAGCACCTCGGCATCACGAACAACATCGTTAACAACAGTCAATGAATACGACGCTGTACCGACATCTGCCGCGGGTCGCAACTTGCGAGCCATGTCAACCAACTTGAGCGACGGATCAACCGAAAGCGAATCAGCAAATGACGCCATCACATCGTGAGCGGCCATCGGGTTTTGTGCAACATATTTCACTGAACCTTTTAGCAGTGCAGAGACGAAGTCGCGTTGACGAGTCGACCTACCAATATCAGATGAGCCATCCATTTGCCAGACGCCATCTATCTTGGATTCATAAAAACGACTCCTCACAAACGCAAGCGCTTGTTTTCCTCCCAAGCGACTGCAACCCCGACGCCGGATATATAAACCAGTATGTCGGTCGCGGGCCGGACGCTTCACGCAAATATCAATACCGCCAACGCCATCGATAATTCCTTTGAATCCCTGAAAATCAACTTCTAAATAATGATGAATCGGAATATTCAATGCCCGCTGCAGTGTTCGGATCAATACTTCTGGTCCGGCTTGATATGCCGTGTTCAAACGATTGGAGCGGTCGCTGTCTCCAATCTTCACCCACAGATCTCGCGGAACAGATAGCAGCGCAACATCGTGCGTCGTTGCGTCATATCGCAGAATCATCATCGTGTCTGACCGCTGTCCACCCGTGGTGTCAGCCGAACCAATATTTTTATAATCTGCATCGGTTGGGTCGGCGGTTGAGCGCGTATCAGAGCCCACTAACAAATAGTTCTCAAGACCAACTGTTGGCATCGACAACACTGCTGCCACCGAGGGCACGCGCTTAACTGCATCGAACTGGGTTGCCGTTGCACGCACAATGCCCAATGCTCCGGCTAACGCGATGACAACTGCGACAACCCCAATAAGCACCCAACGCGGAAGTTTTCCGGCCTGATTGAGGCGTTCACGAAACAGCACCTACATACGGTAGCCAATGCCCAGCCCATAACTGGGTTACTTCGCCAAGACAGCGCGTTGCTCCCTACGCCAAGCGCAGGTGAACGACATCGGCGGTGTCAATGCGATGAGATCTTGCATCATCGTCACGCACCACGAGCCGACCGTCACGTTCGACATCGACTGCCTCTCCCACAATTACAGACCCGTCTGGCAGATCAACACGCACGCGTTGACCAATCGTGCCAAGTGCTTTTTTATACTCCTCGTGCTGTTGCTCGCCAGACATTGCCAACAAAACGTCCAGATCTTTGAGCATCTGAACTAAAAGTTCCTGCGGACTAATCTCCGTCGTCCAACCACTTTCGCGCAAAGACGTGGCATCTTTGGGGGACCATGCGACGTTCATGCCAATTCCGACCACAACATATTCAGGAACCGAGTCCACAACTCGCCCACCAGACTGCGCCAAAACTCCAGCAAGTTTTTTGTTTCCGACCAAGAGATCATTTGGCCACTTCAATTCTGATTGCACCCCAGTCGTGCGAGTCGCTGCTCGACTTGCTGCCAGCGCCACCATCTGAGTCAAAGCATGAACATGCTCAGGAACCACCCGAAATAATAACGACACCAATAAGTTCGCCCCTGGAGGCGCTTGCCAGTCCCGGCCAAGGCGTCCTCTCCCCGCTGTTTGAAAATCAGCTCGCAGCACAGTGCCATTGGCGGCTCCAGATTCTGCTTGCTCAAGCAGATCCGCGTTGGTGCTGCCGGTCTCTAGAACCCCCTGAATCAGCCAATCTACGGATTGGTTCGCTGCGGGGGTGTCCATTGCACCAAACTATCTAGTCGTGCTCAAAAAAATTCTGATAGCCAACCGAGGTGAAATCGCAGTCCGTGTCATTCGTGCTGCCCGAGAGATGGGAATCGCCACTGTTGCGGTGTATTCCGAACTGGATCGCAATGCGCTTCACGTTCGACTAGCCGACGAGGCATACGCACTTGGCGGTCAAACGGCCGCCGAGAGCTACCTCAACACAGACGCAATCCTCAACGCCATCAAACAAAGCGGCGCTGACGCAGTGCACCCTGGCTATGGATTCTTTAGCGAGAACGCCGACTTTGCACAAGCCATCACCGACCTCGGAGTTGCCTTTATCGGACCACCTCCAGCCGCAATTGTCGAAATGGGAGAAAAGGTGTCAAGCCGCAAGGCCGCCTTGCGTGGTGGTGCCCCAATTGTGCCTGGCACAACAGAATTTGCCACGAGTGCAAAAGAAATTCAAGATTTCGGAAACGCAAACGGATGGCCAGTAGTCATTAAGGCTGCCTTTGGTGGTGGTGGACGCGGAATGAAAGTTGTGCACTCCGCAGACCAAGTACAAGAAGCAATGGAATCTGCACAACGTGAAGCAAAAAACTTCTTCGGACGTGACGAAATTTATGTTGAGCGGTACCTCACGTGGCCACGACATATCGAAGTGCAACTTGTTGGTGATCAACACGGAAACGTCGTGTGGATCAGCACACGTGACTGCTCTGCCCAAAGACGACATCAAAAACTCATCGAAGAAGCTCCAGCCCCGGGCCTACCCGACGGAGTAGAAGAGGCCATGGGCGCCGCTGCTGTAAAAGCCGCAAAGGCTGTTGGCTACTACAACGCCGGAACAGTTGAGTTCATTTACCAAGATAACGAATTCTTCTTTCTAGAAATGAACACCCGACTGCAAGTCGAACACCCTGTCACTGAAGTGATCACCGGAATCGATCTTGTCGAATGGCAAATTCGCGTTGCGAGTGGCGAAAAACTTCCGATGACTCAAAAACAAGTCTTGGCTGCACGTCGCGGCCACGCCATCGAAGTACGTATCAATGCCGAAAACCCTGCAGGCGGAAAATTTTTGCCATCCCCTGGCCCGATCGTCAAACTTGTTGCTCCTAGCGGCTTTGGTGTGCGCTTTGATGGCGGATACGAAACTGGCGACACGATCAGTCAGTACTACGACAACTTGGTTGGCAAACTCATCGTCTGGGGCAAAGACAGACCGACGGCAATTGCTCGAACAATCTGCGCTCTCAATGAAATGGTCGTCGAAGGAATCGCCACAACGATTCCTGCAGACATTGCAATTCTGCAACATCCAGATTTTCATGCCGTAACGCACTCCACAAAGTGGGTAGAAGAAACTCTCGATCTTTCCGGCATTGGCGCACCACCTGCATCTGCACCCACCGATAACGACGATGCTCCGATGGTTGAGCGCACGACCACTGTCGAAGTCAACGGACGTCGTTTTAACGTCAAGTTGTGGGTTCCAGAATCTGCCGCAACCACAACTGTGGCAAAAAGCAAGAAACCCGTACGATCAGCAGCAGCCGCGTCTGCTGGTGCTGGTGGCGGAAGCGGCAAAGTCAGCGTTCCAATGCAAGGAACCATCGTCAAAATTCTCGTTGAAGTTGGTCAAGCCATTGAGGCGGGACAAACAGTCGTCGTTCTTGAAGCCATGAAAATGGAGAACCAGATCGAAGCAACTAAAACCGGAAAAGTCACGGCAATAAACGTCACTGTTGGCGCAACGGTTGGCGCCGGTGATGTCGTTGTTGTCATCGAGTAATAACTACTCGGCTGCTTCAGCCACCGCCTCCGCTAATGCCGGATGAACAAGCAGACTTTCCTCAGCCGATAGCAATATTAAAAACAGCGTTCATCTGGAACTGGTGAGACATTGAGCGTTGGGCGCGAGACTCCGGCCGCTTCGTGAAATAAGAACTCCATATCTTGTAGTCATTGAGAGAGCATCGCGCTGAACCACGCTCTACTCAAGGAGTCCATTAGAGGCGCTAGCGGGTTTAGTCATGTACGCCGGCGCTGGAAGTAGTCCGACATTCTTTACCTCAAAGTTCGACAACAAAGGACCATTCAAAACCTTGTCTAACAGTGACTCATGTTTCGACTCAAGATTTCTTAGTTGCGTGATGACGTGTAAGAGATCTAGCAACTCTTCCGTCCAAGCTTTGGGCCAAGTTTCTGTGATGATGTCATTCAAAGG
>JAEMRC010000137.1 GCA_016463545.1 Ilumatobacteraceae bacterium | reverse complement strand
CTACCGTCATATATGAAGGACTATTGCGTGTATTACGCAGGTCCAGCCAAGACACCAACGGGCATGGCATCAGGTGCATTTGGTCCAACAACGGCAGGCCGAATGGACAGTTATGTCTCTGAATTTCAAGCGGCTGGCGGAAGTTTTGTGATGTTGGCAAAAGGAAACCGATCACGGCAAGTCACTGACTCATGTCAGACTCACGGTGGATTTTATCTCGGATCAATCGGCGGGCCTGCTGCACGTCTTGCTCAAGATTGCATTACCAAAGTTGAAGTCTTGGAATATGCAGAACTGGGCATGGAAGCCATCTGGAAAATAGAAGTACAAGATTTTCCAGCCTTTATCGTTGTTGACGACAAAGGTAATGACTTTTTCGAAGTAGTTGCCGCCGAACACGGCACTCCCGTAAGTCTCAAGTAAAAATCTCTAGTCGTTTATTTCGTCGGCCAAGGCTCCGACTCGAAGTTCGCCATCACGGGTTTGACCACCGCGCTCCAAAAAGTTTCGCATTGCTGTTTGCGCACGCGGGTCACCAAGGAGACGATTAAAACCAGCACCTTCTTGCAACAGTTCTGTTTCGATATTGTGTTCGGCGCGCAAGACAGCAGCCTTGGCCTCGGCAACTGCTTGGGGCGGAAACGATGCAATACGCCGCGCCAAGTTATTGACAAATGGCCATAACTCATTTGTGTCGAGTGTTCTGTTCAACCAACCCCACTGCTCAGCAGTGTGTGCATCAATGTCATCGCTCCCCAGAATGACTTCAAGCGCACGCGAACGACCAATCAAGCGCGGCAAACGCACTGTTCCGCTACCACCGGGCAGGATCCCGAGAGCAACTTCTGGTTGATTAAAGATGGCTTTGCCAGCCAGAGCAAATCGCATATCAAAACTACTCACTAGTTCGCTTCCGCCGCCGCCCACGCGACCCTCGATCACGGCAATAGTTGCTTTTGGCATTGTGCGAAAATTCTCACACATCCGATGAAAATCATTGAGTACTTTTGGAGCAGGCAAATCACCCGGAAACATCAAGATCAGGTTTACATCAAAATGTGCAATAAAAAACTCAGGGTTGGCCGATCGCATGACGACAACACGCACGGCATTGTCAGCGCCAAGCTGGTCACTGAGTCTCACCATCTCGGTGTACAAGTCAAGCGAGAATATATTGATCGGCGGCGCATCAATCACCACTGTTGCGATGCCATCTGCAAGCGTTACAGAAAGAGATTTATAGTCGCTATAAGGCATACTCTGCTCGTTACAGAAGACCCTTTATTGCTGCACGGGTGTTACTGATTTCGTCAGGTGTCGCACCAAATTCAACAGCCGCAAAATCTGTCACACCAATATCGCCGAGCGCATGAATACGATCTTGCACCTCTGATTGCGTCCCAATGATGGCGATATCGGCTGGACCCGCGACTCCTTCGTGGTCAAGCATTGCTCGATAACTTGGCAGTTGGCCATAAATCACGAATACTTTTGCGGCACGATCCATTGCTGCCGCTTTATCATTTGTCACGCACACAGGCAGTGCAGCAATGACGCGCGGTTTTGGTCTGCCTGCTGCATCTGCTGCTTCGTTGATTGTGGGCACTGTGAGTGTTCGCAAAGTGTCTGGGCCGGTGCACCATGTCAACGTTCCGTCTGCAAGAGCACCTGTAACTTTGAGCATTTGAGGACCAAGCGCGGCGACTACAACTCCAAACGGAGAACTTCCTTTGACATTGACCGATGCATGCGACTTGTACACCTCGCCATTAAACGAAACAGCACCCGTATGCGCGAGGGGCATCAACACTGACAAATACTCCTTGAGGTGCCGCACGGGTTTGTCAAAAGACATTCCCATCATGTTTTCAATCACAACCTTGTGCGATAAACCAATCCCAAGCGTCAGACGTCCGTTCGATGCAGCATTAACGGTCAAGCACTGCTGGGCCAACATCATCGGATGCCGTGGATACGTTGGTACCACGCTCGTACCTAGTTCGATACGCGGAACCTCGCGTCCAACAATTGCAAGAGCAGTCAATGCATCGTGTCCAAAGATTTGTGGCGCCCAATAACTAGCAAAACCATCTACCTCGGCACTGCGCGCCTCAGCGACCATGTCATCAATTGTTCCGTCGTTTACTGTTCCGCCAAATATGCCAATCTTCATGATGCAGACGGTATCAGGTCTTACTGTTGGCTAAGCAAGGCTGACGAGATCGAGCCATTCATCATTGAAATAGTCAAGTTGGCCGTCTGGCAGCAACAAAACCTTGGTCGGTTTCAGGCTCTTTACAAAATCTGTGTCGTGACTCACCATGATTATTGAGCCCTTCCAATTCATGAGAGATTCAGCAACCGCCTCGCGACTTAAAGGATCGAGGTTGTTGGTTGGTTCGTCAAGTAGCAAAACATTGTTTCGCCCAACCATCAACATTGCAAGCGCTAACTTAGTTTTTTCTCCGCCTGACAAGGTGCCTGACTCTTGAAACACTTTGCTTCCCTGTAGTCCAAACATGCCGAGCAAACCCCGCAATTGTGTTTCTGTGAGACCGGTATCTGATGGTGCTTCACGGCGCATATGGTCAAGCAACGATTCGTGCACGTTGAGATTGTCGTGTTCTTGGGCGTAATAGCCAGCACACACGTTATGACCCCACTCAAATGTTCCGGAGTTTGGCTGAGTTTCTGCAGCCAAAATACGCAACAGCGACGTCTTTCCTGCACCGTTCAATCCGAGAACGAGCAATCTTTCGCTGCGACCAAGATCAAATGAGACGTCTTCAAAAATTGGAGGGCCACCATAATGTTTTGAGAGTCCATGTGCCTCAATAACAGTGATACCACTTTGAGGTGGATCGGGAAACTTCACACGAATTTGGCGGTCTTTTGCTCGCACTCCAGTGGACTCACCTTCAATTCGGGCAATGCGTTTTTCGATACTGTGCGCCATTGTCGCTTTACTCGCTTTTGCACCAAAACGATCGACCACTGTCTGCAAACGCGCGACTTCTTTGGATTGCAACATCGCTTTACGCTCTGCCCGTGATTCGTCTTCGGCACGTGATCGTTTGTATTGCGAATACGTTCCGCGATATTCCACAATTTCACCAACACCATCTTCGTCTGGGCGGTCAAGATGCAAAACACGAGTAATCGCTTCGTCAAGCAATTCAAGGTCATGGCTAATTACCAAAAGTGCGCCACGATAGTTTCGCAAGAAATTCAGTAGCCACATTTTTGCATCAACGTCAAGATGGTTCGTTGGTTCGTCCAACAACAACACATCACTTCCGGCGAACAATATTCGCGACAGTTCGACACGCCGACGTTCTCCGCCTGACAACACGCCAAGTGATAGGTCGAGTCGATCGGCGACTAGTCCAAGACCAGCCGCTATCGAGCGCGCATCGCCCTCTGCGGAATATCCACCTTTCATGCGAAACTCATCTTCGAGACGCGCAAATTTAGCGATGGTGCGTTCATCTGGAGTCTCCTCCATGGCAATACGCATTTTTTCAAGACGCTCTAGATCGGCATCAATATTGCGTCCGCTCAAGATGTGCGTGATGGCGGTGCGACCATCTAACACGCCAGCAATACGTGGATCCTGGGGCAAATACCCAAAACCACCACTGCGCGTAATTTTTCCGCCAGACGACTCAGATTCGCCGCCTAGAACCTTAAACAAACTTGTTTTGCCCGCACCGTTGCGACCAACAAGACCCACTTTGTCACGAGCCATCACGGTAAAGGATGCCGCCTCCACCACATTACGGCCACCGATTTCGACGGTCAGAGATTGGACTTGAAGCATGTCTCTATTCTGCCGTGCGTCGCACCGTTTATGGCGTCTTCGTCAATGTTGTTGTGGACGCGACGGTTGTTGTGGATGCCACGCTTGTTGTGGATGCCACGCTTGTTGTG
>JAEMRC010000040.1 GCA_016463545.1 Ilumatobacteraceae bacterium | reverse complement strand
ATCCGCCGAACACTTTTAGCGTTGATATTTACTCTGATTGCCGGAGTCGTCGTGCGTTTCAAGGGTCGTGGCGGAGTTCCCACCCAACAAGGTGGATGGCGCGAAGTGAATCCCCAGAAATAACGTATGGCATCTGCGCAACCAACAATTGCAATCGTTGGCGGAGGTCTCGTTGGTGCGCGCGTTGCGCAGCATGTGATGTCACAAAATATCCCCGTTATCGCGGTGAGTCGTGATCGCGTAGTTGAGGCGTATGGTGCAGACGTTGTCGTGTTGGCACATCGCACTCCACATGCGGCGTTGGCATCAACCCTGATGGGTCAAGGAAGTTCAGTTGTGAGTGTCGGTGGTGGCCTTGACGACACGATGGACATGCTTGCTCTACATGAGCGCGCAGTTGCAGCGGGACACAGCATGATCGTTGGCGCCGCATGCTCGCCGGGCGCCAGTGGGTTGTTGTTGCACTACATGCTCGACATGTTTGACACGATTGACGAAGTCCATCTTGCTGTTCACGGAACAGGTGGTCCCCAATGCGCGCGAGCACATCATGATGGTTTGGCTGGTGTGGCAGTTGGTTGGCACGACGGCGAATGGTTCAAGCGTCCAGGGGGCAGTGGTCGAGAATTGTGTTGGTTTCCTGATCCAGTGAATGCCCGCGATTGTTATCGTTTCGAAACGCCAGAGCCCGTCTTGATGTTGCGTGTTGAGCCGTCATTGCGTCGCATTAGTGCTCGCACGTCAGCAACACGACGTGATCGACTCACAGCGCGACTGCCGATGCTTTTGCCTCCTCACGCCGAAGGCGGTATCGGTGCATTACGAGTAGAGGTACGTGGCACTAAAGACGGCATTCGCCACATTGAAATCTGCGGCATGGCCGAGCGCATCGCGTCAATTGCTGCGTCTGTTGCGGCCCATACTGCGCTTGCGATTCTCAAATCTCCGGTGGCGCCAGGCGTGCATGTGTTGGGCGAGTCTTCGTTACCAAACGCAGAAATCTTGAATGCTTTAGTTGCTGGCGGACTCACACTGCATCAATTTGTGGGGAGTTGAGTCAACTGCTCGCCGAGATTACTTAATAGCAATCGGCGCGGTTGGGCCTCCAAGGGCCCTGGTGAGAGGCAACGGAGTTGCCGAGAGCAAAAAATCATATTGACCATCAGTCGCACAATCTGTGGCAAGGTCGTCGAGTTTCCAATTCTGACCTTGCACCAGTCCGATATCTCGCAAATGAATCATGTGCACAGGGAGCAATACATTGGGATCCTCACACGGCCAACATTCAAACGCCATCGTGTCAGTTGCAATTGCAGCGATGTCATGATCGCGCACCCACTCGATTGATTTTGTGGAGAGTCCTGGATTAGTGATCGCGTAAGTTCTGGTATCACCCGAACGCAGATGGTGCTGGTTCCCTGTGCGAACGCACACAATGTCTCCGGGTTCAACCGTTACTCCGCCGAGTGCACACGCAGCATCAAGGTCTGCACCTGTGATCGGATATCCCCCCGGCAGGAACTCCTGCCCGAGCGTTCGAGCAACATCAAGTAAAACCCCCCGAGAAATAACCGGTCCAAATGTTTCAACTCCATGTTGATGACTGCCGGCTTCGTCGATCGTTGATTCAGGAACACCGTTATAGAGCAAACCTCCGTACCCAACATGAGCCAGTGTGTCCCAATGTGTGGATGATTGAACGCCCATCGTGACGGAATCATCGCTTGTACAAAAGTTCGTTCGGTCAGGCGTGTATGAAACATTGATTGCGTGCATGACTCGCGTGGGATTTTTACGCCCGCTGATTTCGCCGGACTGAACTCCGTTCTCGTCGTAAGGAAGCGAGAGTAAAAATGTTCGGCCTTGGCGTGCTGCGGCGAGTCCACGACGAACAGCAGCATTATCAATGAGATTCAAGGTGCCACGCCGATCGTCAGCACCCCATCGCCCCCAATTCGATACGCGAGCAGCAAGTTCTTGGAGATGTGGGGGAAGCGACATAAAACAAGCCTTTCAAAACACGCTAGTTGGAATATAACACGCCACGAACTGTGTGAATAGCGGTAGCAATCTCTCGCACGGTGCTGATAATTGTACGAGGTTTTGTATGATTTTTATGACGTCAATAACGAAACGATTCAACAGTGGCGGTGAAAATATTTTGAGATATTGCTGTTTGTATAGACGCAAAACACACGGGAGAACAATCTATGACAATGTTACGCTTTGATCTGAGGCTCCCAGAGTTTGCGACAGTGACTCGCACCGATCAGTATCACGCGTGTCTTGATATGTGTCGCTGGGCAGATCGTGTGGGTTTTTCTGGTGTCATTATTAGTGAGCACCACGGAACTCCTGATGGGTATATGTCTGCACCTGTCACACTGGCATCAGCAATTGCGGCGGCCACCACAAAAGTTTCCATTTCAATTTCGGCACTATTGTTGCCGATGCACGATCCAGTGCGTCTCGCTGAACAGATCGTTGTTGCTGATCACATTGCGCGAGGGCGGGTCATTCTCATTCTGGGCACCGGGTATCGCCAGGAAGAATTTGACATGATGGGAATCAAATTCAGCGAGCGCCTGCAGATCCTTGAACATCATGTGGCTGCACTTAAACAGCTATTCACAGGCGAATACGTTGAGATCGATGGTCAAAAGAAACGTGTGACACCAACACCACACACCCCCGGAGGACCAATGATGTTGCTGGGTGGCTCAGGGGAAGCAGCCGCGCGATTGGCTGCGCGTTTGCGAATCGGGTTTGCCGCCGCCGACAGCAATCCAATGATTGCTAATTGGTACAAAGAAGAGTGTGAGGTGGTCGGATTTAAAAACGGATACGTAATGGTGCCAGAGCGACTCGGATTCATTCATGTGTCTGAAGATCCAGAACGAGACTGGGACATCATTGGACGTCATGCGTTGTGGGACGCACAGTCGTACGCGGCATGGCAACGCCCACGTCAATCATCTGCGGTCACTGTTCGAGGCGCAATGACAATCGATGATATTCGTGCGAGCGGGGTATATCGAGTGCTCACGATTGACGAAGCGATTGATTATGCCAAGGCCGGTCGCCTCATATTGCACCCGTTAATGGGCGGGCTTTCTCCAGAGTTCTCGTGGCAAAGCCTTGAGCGCGTGGAGAAGTATGTCATGCCAGCACTTGGCTGATTCTCAGTGATTCTCAAGTAATCTTGGGGCATGGCAGCAGGAGCATCGTTATACGCAGAGGTCGCTGCGCGCATGAATGCCCAACAACAGCGCTTCACGTCGAGTCGACGACAGATCGTTGAAGTGCTTGCCGCTCAAGACAGGCCATTGTCGATTCCAGAGATCTTGGAGGCCACTCCAGAGGTGGCGCAGAGTTCGGCATATCGCAATATTGCTGTGCTCGAAAAAGCAGGCGTGGTCACGCGAGTGATGTCGAGTGACGAGTGGGCGCGATTTGAATTAGCGGAAGACTTAATCGGACATCATCACCATTTGATGTGTGCTGGTTGTGGAGTTGTACAAGACATTGTTGTCCCCGACTCAATTGAACACGAACTTGATAAAACACTTGCAGTTGTCGCCAAACGCGCCGGCTTTTTATTGCAGCACCATCGACTCGATCTCATCGGGATGTGTGTGTCTTGTCAATAACTATTTAGTTTGAGAGTTCAGGTGGTGTTGATTCTTGTTGTTCTACTAAACGTTCCAACATCTCTGTCAAAGACTCGAGGTGCTCGCGCAAATCATCTGTTGTCACAACGCTTGTGAGCGCCATTCGAACACCAGCAAGTTCGCGAGCCAGGTATTCGGTGTCTGCTTGTGTGCGTGCTGCAACAGCACGATCGATTTCGAGTTGCTCGCGAACACGGTCTTCCTGACGGTTTTGCGCCAACAAAATCAGGGGTGCTGCGTATGCGGCCTGCAGCGACAATGCCAAAGTAAGCAAGATGAATGGATATTTGTCAAAACGCGCTGAATCAGAGACAGCATTAAAGATGACCCACACAATGACGACGCAGGTTTGAATCACCAAAAAGCGTCCAGTACCTAACCACCGCGCGATTGCCTCACTGAATTGACCGAATGCATCGGGGTCATAGTGAATGCCGACACGGCGGCGCTGACGCGGTGTGGAGAGATCTTCGCGTTGCTTCATGATGTTGCCTGACGTCGACGTTGTCTCCAGTCACGGGGCAACATGTGGTCTAGTACGTCGTCAACTGTGATTGCACCTAACAGGTGACCACCGTCGTCACAGACGCCAACTGCCAACAGGTTGTATGACGCGACGCGTTCGGCTACTTCTGAGTCTGATACATCTGGACTAATAGTTGGTTCTTTAGAGATGCACTTGCCGAGCTCGGTGTATGGTGGCTCGCGCAACAAGCGCTGCAGGTGCACAACACCGAGGTATGTGCCAGTCGGTGCACTGAGTGGCGGCTGCACAACAAATACCTGTGCTGCAATTGAAACAAGCCATTCGGGGTCGCGCACTTGCGCTAGCGCTTCAGCAACTGTTGCAGTTGGCGCCATAATAATAATTTCTGGAGTCATCATTGCGCCGGCAGTGCCTTCTTGATACGACAAAAGTTGACGCACCACTGCAGCGTCGTCTTCGTCCATTGCTTCAAGAACTGTGCTGCGTTGTTCGCCTGGCATTTCTGCCAACAAGTCCGCAAGGTCGTCGAATTCCATTTCTTCCAAGACGTCAATCAAACGATCAAGGTCCAAGTTGGCAATCAGCGTGAGTTGTTCGTCTTCTGGCAATTCTTCGAGCAAGTCAGCCAAGCGCTCGTCGTCCATCTCGCGAGCAATGAGTTGTCGTTGGGCATGAGGCAGTGCGCGAACAACTGCGGCTACGTCACTGGGATGCATTCCGCGAAGTCGTGCAGCCTCAGCAGCCATTTCTGTTGTTGCAGCAAACAACGAAGACAATTGGTTCCAATCAATCAACCGATAACTTGCGCGGCGACCAAGTTGTCCGCGCTTTGTGAGCCGAACTTTGGCGACTTCCCATCCGTTGTCGCGCGCATTAGCAGTGGGGCGCAAGGCGACATCACTGACGGTCTCGTCGCCGACTTGTGTATCAATGATATTTGTACCGATAAGACGTTCTCCGTCGCGCGGACGAAACGGATTGAGATCCACGTCCCATGACCTGAGCCGAGCACCAGCGCCGTCAAGAGACACAATGCGAGCAGCGTTCACAAAGATGCGTCGACGTTGGCTGGTGGCCACAAATCCCAGGACTTGCGGCGCTGTGCCCCTGCTTCCGGGCACCACAACGATGTCGTCAATGCGGCCAATAGCCGCACCGCCCGCGTCAAGCAGGGGGAGTCGCATGATGCGAAATGCGTAGATGAGGTCGCCTGCCATGCTGCAAGGGTACCCCCGAGAGTCGGCTTGGTGGCGGTGGTTATCGCTTCAGTATTGGGCTCAGGGCCTCGCCAGCAAGCGCTACGACATCGGGGTCATGAGTAAAGGGCATATTAAAGACCAGGCCGTCTAGTCCCGAATCAAGAAGTCCTTGCACTTGTGCGCGCACATCATCAGCATCACCAATAATCATCATCGAGCGCACTCGAGCAGCATCGGCCTCGGGCAGGTCGGATAATTTTTTCACACCGCGACTACTGAGAGCCATTGCTTCAGCGTCTTCGCGAGTGCGACCAATTGCGATTGTTCCGAGTCGTGTGCGGCAGATGTCGTCGGGGTTGCGTCCCAATCGATCACAATGCTCGTTGAGCACGTCCATGAGATGACGAACTTGGTGTGCTTCGCCAAAAACATTGCACGCGTCGGCGTATTGAGCCACCATGCGAAGTGTTTTCTTTTCGCCACTGCCACCAATCATGATTGGCGGTCCGCCCGCCTGGATGGGCTTTGGTGAGTTGTATGCCTTGTCGATATTGAACCATTTTCCGTTAAATGTTGTGCGCTCTTCAACAAACATCATCTTGGCAATTTGTAATGCTTCTTCTAGTTTTTCAAATCGCTCCGTAAAAGTTTCAAATTCAATTCCAAAAGAATTGTGTTCTAGCTCAAACCAACCAGCGCCGATTCCCCAGATTGCGCGGCCGCCTGAGATCACATCAAGTGCGGTCACGGATTTTACTAACACGGCTGGATTGCGATAGGTGACACCACCCACCATTGCGCCGAGTCGCACTGTTGATGTTCGTGCCGCAAGCGCGCAAAGAATTGCATAGCACTCAAACATTTCTTGGCTAGGTTTGCCGAGCCCTGGTAACTGAAAAAAGTGATCCATCACCCACACGCTGTCGAAGCCTGCTTTTTCAGCCGCGACTGCTTGAGCAGCCACTGCTTCAAAGAGTTTTTCGGGTGCGACTCCGTCATAAGAAAAGACAGGTATTTGCAGGCCCATTTGCACTAGTCGGTTCATGGCGTCTCTTTCGTTGTCGTTGGCATTCCGGTGCCTGGTTGAAATGCAGCATCAGGTTTTTTCTTTCCGTTGGCTGCTTGTTCGGCTGCTTGTTGCATCGTGGTCATCATTGCGGCAGCAGCCTTTTCGTTTTCCATAATTTTTTGCATGACTGCTGCTGTTGCACCGCTCATCAGTTCTGCTTGCTTTTCAATCACAAAATCTGCTGACTTGCGCAAGTTTGCGGTGTAGCCGTTGATTTCGGGAATCACATAGCGAGCGACAAGGTCCCATGATTTCAGTGTGTTTTCACGGTTTGCCCAGTCGTGTGCAAATCCCAACACAACTCCAAAGCCACCACTTGATTTTTGAATCGCTCGAATCGCTTGCACCAAATCATCAGGTGTTCCCACAACTGCAGCGCCGCCACCAGCAGGTCCGGTGAATTGATCCAGCAGTTCCCACGGATTTTCAACAGCGACTGTGCCTGGTCGTCCCAAAATAGTGTGAATGTATTCGTTGTGCCAACGTTGTAATCCGTGCACTGCCTGCGAACGCGCTTCTTCGCGAGTTTCGGCGATGTGCCAACTCAACATCACGCGCCAATTTTTGCGATCGACGGTGTTGCCGTGTTTGGCTGCAGATTCTTGCGCAAAACTCCATTGCGTGGGCAAGGCTTGAATGCCTTCTGCAGAATTGCTGGCAATACTCAGTACGCCCATTCCGTATTTGCCAGCAAGTTGCATTCCGCTTGGCGAGATTGTGGATGCTGCCACCATGGGGATGTGTTCTTGCACGGGCAATAACTGCAACTGCGCATCACGAAGAGTGAACCAATCGCAGTCGTAACTAAAACGATCCTCGCCACGCAATAGGCGCGTGATGACTCCGAGCGCTTCGTCTTGACGGTCGCGTTGCGTGAGCGGATCAATATTGAGCGTGTATGCATCGCTTGGCAATGCACCAGGGCCAGAACCAAACAAGGCGCGACCTCGTGTCATGTGGTCAAGTTGCACAATGCGCTGAGCCACATTGAAGGGGTGGTGATACGGCAACGAGATGACTCCGGTGCCTAGCCCAATGGCGTGGGTGACCTGACCAGCAGCAGCCAAGAACATCTCTGGCGAGGCGATCATTTCCCACCCACTGCTGTGATGTTCTCCGCACCAAAACTCGTCAAATCCTAGAGAGTCGAGGTGGGTGGCAAATTGGAGATCGCGCTGGAATTGCAACGTTGGGTTCTCGCCCATGGGGTGATGAGGCGCGAGAAAGGTTCCGAATTTGATGCGGGCTGCAGACATCTCCATATCGTATGCCACTCTTGCGCCTACTGCGCTAGCCTAAGAAGTCCGTATAACGGGGACGTAGCTCAGTTGGCAGAGCGCTACCTTTGCAAGGTAGATGTCGTGGGTTCGATTCCCATCGTCTCCACGTTTATGACAGTCAGTACTGCACTGTTGATCTCGTGCCCCGATACATCTGGCATCGTCGCCGACGTAGCGAGTTGGATCGCCACCAATGGCGGCAACATCGTGCACGCTGAACAGCACACAGACCACCACGACGGTATTTTTTTCCAGCGAGTGGAGTTCACCCATTCTGGCGTCAAGTCACTTGAGTCACTGTCGCAATCTTTTGACGCAATTGCTCAGAAATTCACGATGATGTTCTCGTTTCGTGCGCTTCCGTGGCACCCGCGAACGGCAATTCTTGTCTCGCAGCCGATGCATTGCTTGGCAGACATGTTGACTCGATCGCGCTACGGGGACTTAGGCCTTGATATTGCTGTGGTTATCTCAAACCATGACAACAATCGACAATTAGTGGAGTCATTTGGATACAGATTCGAGTACATCCCTGTTGAAGACGGCGCACGCTCTGACCAAGAGCAAGCGGTTGCCAAGATGCTGCTTGCACTTGATATTGACCTCGTCATTCTTGCGCGATACATGTTGGTGCTGTCGCCATCATTGGTTGAGCAATGGACAGGGCGAATGATCAACATCCACCACTCGTTTTTGCCAGCATTTATTGGGGCGAATCCATACAGGCAGGCGCATGATCGTGGTGTAAAGATCATCGGCGCGACGGCGCACTATGTCACTAGTGAATTAGACGACGGCCCAATCATCGAACAAGATGTGGCTCAAGTCTCTCATCGAGATGATGTGGTCGAACTCACCCGACGGGGTCGCGATCTTGAGACGGTAGTGCTGGCACGCGCAGTTCGTGCGCACGTTGAGCATCGAGTGCTGATTTGGGGCAATCGCTCAATCGTGTTTGGATAAATAGATGGCCCATACTGTAGGCATGAATCACGTCGCGATTGTTGGCGCATCTTTGGCTGGCTTGCGAGCATCAGAGACATTGCGTGCTGAGGGTTTTAATGGTGACATCACCGTTATCACGGCAGAAGAACAGACATTTTATGATCGTCCGCCATTGTCTAAAAAATTATTGGCTGGTGAGTGGGAGCCAGACCGCGTTGCATCGCGCAAAGCAGACAACATCGATGCATTACAACTCACCATGCGCACCGGTGTGGCGGCAACAGGCCTTGACACTGTGTCTCGAACATTGCAATTGTCCGATGCAACAACTGTGTCATTTGATGGACTGATTATTGCCACTGGTGGTGTGGTGCGCACGTTGCCGAATCAGCCCAACATGAAGGGCGTACACACATTGCGCACTCTGTCAGATGCGATGGCGTTGCGCGAACAACTTGTGCCAGGTGCACGATTAGTGGTGATTGGTGCTGGCTTTATTGGTTTAGAAGTCGCCGCCACGGCGCGTACTCGCGGTGCTGATGTCACCGTGTTAGAAGGTTTGGCGTCACCATTGGTTCGTGCGCTTGGCGCGCAGATGGGTGCGGCTGTTGCCAGTGTGCACGAGCGCAACGGAGTGATCGTGCGGTGTGGCGTACAGGTGCAACGCATTGTCGGAGATATCTCTGTGACAGGTGTTGAACTCGGCGACGGCGAAATAGTTGCAGCAGATGTTGTGCTGGTTGGTATTGGTGTAGCGCCTGCAACGCAATGGCTCGAGAGCAGTTCGTTGGTATTGCGTGATGGCGTGGTGTGCGACGACACACTCAATGTTGGTGTGCCAGCGATTTATGCCGCTGGTGATGTAGCACGTTGGCCAAATGCTTTATTTGCCGATGTTGAGCCTGATATGCGAGTAGAACACTGGACAAATGCTGCCGAGCAAGGTGCAGTCGCAGCAAAAAATCTTCTGATGGTGCATGCTGGCGAACAACCAACGCCGTATGCGGCGGTTCCGTTTTTTTGGAGCGATCAGTTTGACTCGCGCGTTGCGTTTCTTGGTCGTGCTCGTGCTGATTCGGTGGTCGATGTTGTTGCTGGTGATCTAGATTCTAGATTCTGTGCGATATACAGCACTAATGATCGACTCACGGCAGTGCTTGGGGTGTCGATGCCAAAGCTCGTGATGCCTGCACGTGTGTTACTGCAACAATCAACATCTCGTGCAGAGGCGCTTGCTCATTTTCGAGCCGCACTAGCCTAGAAACACATGGCTGCACCAGATCCAGAACGATTGCGCGTGTGGCGCGAGTTTCTTACCTCGCACGCGGCAATGGAAAAGATGTTGTCGCGGTCTCTTGAAAAAGATCATGGTCTGCAACTGCCGTGGTATGAAATACTCGAAGCGTTATCGAGCGCCGACGAAGCATCGTTGCGATTTAATGAACTTGCCGAGACTGTGATGGTCAACCCATCGAGTCTCTCCAGACAAATTGACAAACTCGAAACACTCGGGTTAGTGGTGCGCGAAAAAGCCACAGTTGATGACGGCCGTGCACTACTCGTGGTGCTCACTCGCGAGGGTCGCCAGCGATGGCGTCGTGCGAGCACAACGTATTACCGCATTGTCAGACGGGTCTTCACCACAAGCCTCACTGACGAAGATGTGTCTGCTCTGAATCGCATTTTCGGCAAGGTTCTTGAGGCCGATTAGTTGTAGTTCACATGGGTTGTGGTGGCTCCAACTTCTCGTCAGCGGCACGGAGAAGGCACACTTATTGACACGGCATATCTTGGCCGTCAGATAAAGGAGACCCACATGGCAAACGCTGTGATCGTTGATGCCATTCGCACGCCACTCGGAAAGCGCAATGGAAAACTAAAAGACTGGCATCCAGTTGATCTTGCCGCACACACGCTCAAGGCGTTGATGGATCGCAACAACTTTGATCCTGCACTGATCGAAGACGTCATCATGGGATGCGTGATGCAAGTGGGCGAGCAATCACTCAACATCGCGCGCAATGCTGTGTTGGCTGCAGGACTCCCCGACACCGTGCCAGGCACCACTGTTGATCGTCAATGTGGTTCAAGCCAACAAGCAGCGCATTTCGCCGCGCAAGGCGTGATGGCCGGCGCATACGACATCGTGATTGCAGCCGGAGTCGAAATCATGACTCGCGTGCCAATGGGTTCTGCTGTCGCTGACGGCAAATACGGTTATCCGTTCGGACCAGAGATGAGCGCACGGTATGCACCTGCTGGTGGTCTAGTGCCACAAGGCGAAAGCGCCGAGATGATCGCTGACAAATGGAACATCAGTCGCGACGACATGGATCAATTTGGTTTGCGCTCACAAGAGTTTGCAGCACGCGCCACTCGTGAAGGCCGTTTTGATGGACAAATTCTTCCGGTGCTGGATGCCGACGGAAACATGATGACCGTGGACGAGGGTTTGCGCGAGACAACAATCGAAAAATTAGCAACGCTCAAAACTCCGTTTCGTTCCGAAGAAGACGGTGGTCGCGTCACTGCTGGTAACAGCAGTCAAATCACCGATGGTGCAGCAGCAATCTTGATCATGAGCGAAGACAAAGCGCGTCAACTCGGACTCACACCGCGAGCACGGTTTGTTAATTTCTCACTCGCAGGTGCAGACCCGCGCTATATGTTGACAGCACCAATTCCGGCAACACAAAAAGTTCTTGAACGCGCTGGTTTATCAATGGCGGACATGAGCATCACCGAAATCAACGAAGCATTTGCCTCAGTGGTGTTGGCATGGGAAAAAGAATTGCATCCCAACATGGACACGGTGAATCCCAACGGTGGTGCAATCGCACTCGGACATCCACTTGGTTGTAGCGGTGCGCGACTAATGACCACACTGCTCTACGAACTCGAGCGCACGAATGGTCGATACGGATTGCAGACAATGTGTGAAGGTGGCGGAATGGCAAATGCCACCATCATCGAGCGCATGGGCTGATTGACCACACCACACACGTGATTGCAGCACTTCCTTCCTTTGGAGCCACACTGTGGTTCCTTGGCGGAGTCGTGCTCTTTCGATTCATCTGGAAAGTTGGTTTGGGCATGTTGCGCGGGATGTCCTCGCCATTGCCCGCACCACCGCCCACTGGCGAGATGCGTCGCATCAATGTGCGTTATCGCTGTGGTGTGTGTGGCGTTGAGCTACGAATGGTGATGGCTCCTGATGAAGATCCGCCGCCGCCGCGACATTGTCTTGAAGACATGGATCTTGTCGCCCCTGTCGATTGACGACGTTTCACGACGCACTGACGCAGTGCGCTAGTGGTATTTGGTGGCAGTAAACAAACCACCAAGAACTAGGGAGAGCCCTCCCATGAGGTACCAGTTATTGCGACCACCTGGCACGAAGCCAAGGTAGTAAAACAAAATCACGAGGGCTCCGAGCCCAAGCAATACGAACATCAAGACAGGCACCCATTGTGGGCTTTGCTTCTTGTATTGGGGCACAGGAGGCGTGTAGCGACTTGATGCCGTGACTTCTGAAGTGCCATGAACATGAGATGGGTCATGGTGCTCGAGGTGTTTTTCGCCAGGACGGGTTCCCTTAGGGGTAACGCGACCCCCACGTTTTTTTATTTGTGCCACAGGGATGAGTGTAATCAGTTTCACCTCAAGGGCACCCAGCAGGCAGGCTGTAGGGATGGCACGAATACTTGTGATTGATAGTTATGACAGTTTTGTGTACAACATCGTGCAATATCTAGGCGAACTTGGCGCCGATCCAGTAGTTGTGCGCAACGATGCCATCACCGTGACCCAAGCCGTCGCCCTACAACCTGACGGCGTGCTGTTATCGCCTGGTCCAGGTCGACCAGAAGACGCCGGAATTATTTGTGCTGCCGTGTCGGCATTTGCCGGAGTGGCGCCGGTGTTGGGAGTGTGTTTGGGCCACCAAGCAATTGGTCATGTGTATGGCGGCAGCATTGTGTCTGCACCTGAGTTGGTGCACGGCAAAACGTCAAGCATTCAACACATCGGTGTTGGTGTTTTTGAAGGAATAGAAAATCCGCTCGTTGCAACGCGCTATCACTCACTTGTCATTGATGACAAAACAATGCCAGCGGAGTTAGAAGTCACTGCACGAACCAATGATGGCATCGTGATGGGTGTGCGTCATCGCACATACGACGTAGAAGGTGTGCAGTTTCATCCCGAGAGCGTGCTCACGATTGCTGGTCACGATCTGTTGCGCAATTTCGTGCGCCGGTGTGCTGTTTAACCAGCAGGGGCAACGGTTGTTGTCACTACCGGTGCAAGAGTTGTTGTCACGGGAGTTGCCGCTAAACGACCAACCGTAATCACGATTTTTGATTGTGGGTCGGCCTTGGACTGGGCGTCAGTTCCTTGAGAAATAACTTTGCCGATATTGACACTGCCTGACGGCACGTCGACATAGCGCACATCTGCGACAAGACTCACCAAAGCCAGCGAATTGCGCGCAACTGCTTCTTCGAGACCTTCAACTGCTGGAACCGCAACTTGTTCTGGACCAGAACTTGTATAGAGCGTGATGGCCTTACCCGCATCAATTGGCAGACCGATCGCAGGGTCTGTACGAACAGCGAGACCTTTAGTAATTGTTGCACTTGCTTCGGTGAGCACGGTCACAACAAAGTTGTTTGGTTTTTCTTGCAAAAGTTTTTGTGCAGCCGCCGCTGTAAAACCAGCAATATCAGGGATTACAACCTGTCCAACTCCGCCAGACACCACAACTTTGACTGCAGATCCTGGAGCAAGTTCACCCGTGGCAAGCGGATCTTGCGTAATGATTTGACCAACGGCAAGTGTTGGATCGTTGCGTACTTCGCTAATCGTGAGTGTGAGCCCGAGCGGCTTGAGCAATGCAGTTGCGGCCGGAACAGTGAGCCCTTGAATCGCAGGAACAATCACTGGCGGTATTGGCGCTTTTGCAGGGTTGTATGTGAGCGTGATCTCGTCTCCGCGTTTCATGGACGTGCCAGCAGGTGGTGATTGTTTGTACACAATGTCATCACCAAGACCCTCTTTGGCGACAGGATTAGGCACTGCAATCAGGCCAGCGTCTAACACCGCCTGGGCTGCTTCTTTGTAGGTGCGGCTTAAGAGATCTGGCGCTGACAATGAGTCAGAACCGCTACCGCTGAGTGACGACACAAGTGCGATGATGCCAACAATGACAACAACTGCAGCGGTGAGTGCACCGATAATGACTTTAGGATTTGTGTTACGAACAATCTCATAGTCGCCGTCATCTGCTGATTGACGTGGTGACGCTGATGACGGCATCACTTGTGTGCGCGGAAGCGCAGTAGTAACACCCGGATCAGTTGACAGTGCTCCCATTGTGGTGGTGACTGCTTCGTTGGTTGTTAAGTGTTCAATCAGTGCGCCAACAGGTGCACCTTCGCGAAAACGCCGCAGATCATCACGCAACGCTTCAGCGGTTTCGTAGCGACGCTCCGGAAACTTTGAGAGACATTTAGCAACAATGGCCTCAAACTCTGTAGTAATCGTTGGCAGGAGTTGATTGAGCGGAGTAGGGAAGTCGTGCACTTGTTTGTACGCCGTTGCGATGGCATTCTCGGCAACAAATGGGGGCGTGCCAGTGACGAGTTCGTACAACACGATGCCGAGCGAATAAATGTCGCTTCTTGGATCGGGCATTTCACCCTTGGCTTGTTCTGGCGAAAAATATGTCGCTGTGCCCATGACGGCACCTTCTTGCGTGAGATTGCTGTCATGCGATGCATCTATTGCACGCGCAATTCCAAAATCAGCAACCTTGATGTCACCATTTGAGCCAATCAAAATGTTGCCGGGCTTGACATCACGATGCACAACGCCGTTGCGATGCGCAGAGCCCAATGCTGCTGCAACTTGAATCGCTACATCTGCTGCCTGAGTAGGAGTAAGGCGACCTTGTCGTTTCAAAATGTCAGCAAGTGTGCGACCCTGCACATATTCCATGGCGATGAAGTAGGTGTTGTCTGTGCTTCCCCAGTCGTACACGCTCACGATGTTGGGGTGATTCAGGTTGGCAGCGGCTTGAGCCTCGCGGCGAAACCGCTCCACAAACGCCGGGTCGGTGGCATATTCCGGAAACAGCACCTTGATTGCCACGGGACGGTCAAGCAGCAGGTCTCGCGCCAAAAAGACATCGGCCATTCCGCCGCGACCAACGCGACCTTCGATTTCGTAGCGGTCATTGATAACCGTGCGTTTTTCCCCAGACATAAGACAAAGGACAGGCTACCTAGAGCAATCAGGGGATAACGCGCAACGCAGCATTCAGTAGGGCTTGAGCCACAGGGCCAGCCAATTTTCCGCCTGTTCCGGCGCTGATTGTGTCATTCACACCCTTGAGCATCACGGCCACGGCCACACGTGGCGCAGCAGCGGGAGCGAACGCAATGATCCACGCATGCGAGCGCTGTTTTTTGCCTTCTGCATTGAGTTGAGCAGTTCCGGTCTTGGCTGCAGCCTGCACGCCGTTTTGTAACTTGAGACAACATGATGCAGTTCCGTCGTTGACCACGCCGATCATGAGTTGTGTCAGAGTGCTCGCCGTCGCAGGTGTCATCGGTGTTGTCCACGGCGTTGGTTGTGTGCGGTTCAACACGACATCGTCATGGGTGCGTGTATCGGCAACAACATGAGGAGTCATCATCACGCCACCGTTTGCTACAGCACCAGCAATTGCAGCCATGTGGAGCGGAACCATTTGCACGCTGCCTTGACCAAAACCATGTATCGCGAGTAACGCAAGTGAATCAGTAAAACTCTCAGGTGTTCCGCCAAAAGTGCTTGCCGTTGCGCCTGGCAGATCGAACGGAATTGTTTTCTCCATTCCAAATTTGGCAAGACCATCACTCATCACTTGTGGCCCGAGCGTGACGGCAGTTTGAGCAAAGGGAATATTGCATGATCTGCGAAACACTTCGGCTAAATCTCCACCACAGATTTTTTTACCGTAGTTCTGAATCGGGTTATCTGTATTAGGCGGAACCCATTTACCTGCGTTGGGGAACGTGCTCAACATATTGAGCACACCAGCCTCAATGCCAATCGATGTAGTGAGCACTTTAAAAGCCGAGCCTGGCATGTAGCGCTCTTGATATGCGTTTGCCAGCAGTGGTTTGCGCGGGTCGTCTTGCAACGCAGTCAAAACTGCACTTGCTGCAGCGCTGTTATGTTGTGCAACTTCATTGGGGTTAAACGTGGGGTTCGAATACATCGCAAGCACTGCACCAGTGCGTGGATCAAGTACCACAGCGCTTCCCTCGCGGTCGGCGAGCGCTTGTTTTGCGACGTTTTGTAGGTCGTTGCGCACCGTGAGATGCACGCTGCCGC
>JAEMRC010000136.1:1534-4063 GCA_016463545.1 Ilumatobacteraceae bacterium | reverse complement strand
GTGCCCCCAACAATCTGGTCGATTTCTGGTGAGATCCAGATCAAACAGCACGTCGCGCTTGATATCTAATATGGCGAATGGACTGAGACCCAGCGGCGTGTCGGGCGCAAAGATCATGATTCCGCTTGTGTCATCACCAAGCCCGAGCTCGATGGCTGAACACAACATTCCTTCGCTATCGATTCCCAATATTCCGCGACGAGCGATGTCTCGACCGTCTGGCATCGTGGTCCCGATGGTCGCTAATGCAACAACATCGTTTGCTTTCATATTGGTGGCGCCGCACCATACATGCTTTTCTATGCCGTCACCGCGGTCCACCCAGACGCGTGTCACGCGATCTGCCTCTGGATGCTTTTGGGTTCGCAGAACTCGTGCTGTCACGACACCCGCAACAGGAGTTCCGACAACCTCTATTGACTCAACTGCCAAACCCAATGTATTGAGAGCCGTTGCAATGACGTCTTGGTCATCACCGACATCTGCGTACTCACGCAAAATCGACAAAAGCACCTTCATGTGAACTGTCCCAAGAATCGAACATCATTGCTGTACATGTCTCGTAAGTCGCCAACGCCATGACGCTCTTTAGCAATGCGATCGATTCCGAACCCGAATGCGAATCCACTCCACTCCTGTGGATCGAGTCCACCGGCTTGCAGCACACTTGGGTGCACCATTCCGCATCCACCAAGTTCTATCCATGTTCCGTCTGGTCGGCGGATATCAAACTCGGCACTGGGCTCAGTAAACGGAAAATACGATGGCCGCAATCGGCTTGTGAAATCGCTGCCAAAAAATGCTTGCGTAAAAGCTTCAATAGTTCCGGCGAGATCAGCGAACGTAATGTTCTTGTCGATAACAAGACCTTCAATTTGATGAAACACTGGCATATGCGTGGCGTCGGGTGTGTCACGACGAAATACGCGACCAGGCATTACGGCGTAGATCGGCGGAGGCCACTCCTGCATGATGCGTATTTGCACCGGTGAGGTGTGTGTGCGTAAAACGACGCTTCCCTGTGGATCGGCATCGATAAAGAGCGTGTCCCACATGCTGCGCGCAGGATGTGATGGTGGCATGTTAAGTGCTTCAAAGTTATAAAAGTCAGACTCAACCTCGGGGCCTTCTGCAATTTGAAAACCAAGTCCAATAAACACATCCTCTAGACGCTCTGTTGACTGCGTGACAAGGTGCATGCGCCCCCGGCGTTGTGTTGCAGATGGCGCTAAAAGCAACTCAGTGATGTCGAGGCGCTCTCGCCCAATTTGTGCGTCACGCTCGACAGTTTCAAGTTCAGAACGACGCTCATTCGATGCGGCTGTAATCGCCTCTGTTGCAGAGTTAATAAGTTGACCAAATTCACGACGCTCATCAGCATCATTTATTTTCCCAAGAGACGCTTTGAGAACACTCAGTTCTCCTTTTTTCCCCAATGCCTGTGCAAGTGCCGCTTTCAGGACATCACTCGTTGGAGCTGATTTCATCGCGGCTAACGCCCCTGCCACGACTGCGCTCAGCGCATCATGCGCAGCGCTCGAGGAAGAAGTATCAGAAGCCATAACCGATGTAGACGCTAGTAGAGCACGGTGCCCAAGACGGGGCGCTTAACGTGCTGATTCTCTGTTGTGGGCCACATACATGCACGCAACCGTGGCCGCCATCGCCGCATTGAGGCTCTCTGATCGACCTACGTGGGCGATGGTGACCCACTCATGGATCGGAGCAGATTGGGATATTCCGTGAGATTCGCTTCCGACCACCAGACCTAGTCGACCCGATGTTGTCACGTCATAGAGCGATGATGGCGACTTGCCCGCTATCGCGTGATGTGAAGTCAAGCCCAAAAGACGAACTTCTTGCGCCACTAACTGCTCATACGTGTCAGCAAGCCTCATCTGCACGTGAAACACGGCCCCGGCACTGGCCCTCACAACCTTCGGAGAAAACGGGTCAACGCAGTTTCCGACAAGGGAGATCGTTGATGCTCCTGCGGCCTCTGCAGAACG
The DNA here is from genome assembly GCA_016463545.1 of Ilumatobacteraceae bacterium. Taxonomy (GTDB): domain Bacteria; phylum Actinomycetota; class Acidimicrobiia; order Acidimicrobiales; family Ilumatobacteraceae; genus UBA2093. The sequence continues at coordinate 2,054 of JAEMRC010000136.1, read as the reverse complement.
CATGATGGTTCCGAGATTTCCGGGGTCAGCAATAGAGTCGCAGACCACGCACCATGTCATGGTGGTCTTTGCTAATTTCGCTGGGGGTTCCATTGACACAATTGCGGCAACTCCCTGCGGTGACATCACATCGCTGATTTTCTTAAAATCGTCACCGTACAAAAAAGATACTGGTGGACCATCGCGAAACTGATCGCGAGCATCGATGCTCTGAAACTGCTCAATCACATTCCAGCCAGCGTCAAAGGCCTCGGCAACGAGTAGTTCGCCTTCCACAACAAAGAGACCCTCGTCATAACGAGAACTGCGGCGCCCCAAAAGGCGCCGCAGACGTTGAACCTTTGGGTTCGTGACCGAAAGTATTTCTCTTGTCAGTTGAGCGCAGCCTTTGCGGCTGCAACGAGACTTGCAAACGCCGCTGCATCGCTCACAGCGAGTTCAGCAAGTATCTTGCGGTCGACTTCGATTCCGGCAGCATTAAGGCCAGCGATAAAGCGGCTATAAGACAGATCGTTGATAC
>JAEMRC010000136.1:0-1524 GCA_016463545.1 Ilumatobacteraceae bacterium | reverse complement strand
CGAACGGCTCTTATTGCCGTAGTAACCCTTTGCCTTTCCTAAAACTTCTTTATGCTTTTTGCGAGCATGGACTGCTCTTTTTACACGTGCCATCTGATGTTCCTCTCGTAGAAATTAAATGCTTTGAATGCTTGACTATCGCTCACACAGAAGACGCTTGATCTTGCGAGCATCTCCGGGGTGTACGTCGGCGGTTCCGGCCAGGCGTCGAGTGACGACGCTTGACTTCTTTTCAAACAGGTGTTGTCGGTTCGCGTGCTGGCGACGCAACTTGCCCGTTCCCGTTTTCTTGAACCGCTTCGCTGCGGTCTTGCTGGTCTTCATCTTTGGCATGTTCTTGACTTTCTGTGACTAAATCGCTCGTATTACTTGTGGCGACAACAGTATTTGTTGACACCTTTGACTCTGTAGAACCTTTCGAATCCTTGCTTGCACTTTTTTTAGTTGGTTTTTTGTCTGGAGACAACACCAATGTCATATTGCGTCCCTCAAGTCGTGCCTGGGTATCAACCTTGGCGATGTCTCCGAGTTGCTCGATGACTGCATCAAGAATTCGGGAACCTAACTCGGGGTGTGCCATCTCGCGTCCGCGGAACTGCAAGGTGACTTTCACTTTGTGTCCATCTTCCAAAAACGCATGCATATGGCGAACTTTGGTATCAAAGTCGCCCTTGCCGATTTTGGGACGGAACTTCACTTCTTTGATAGTGACGTGAGTTGTCTTCTTGCGAGACTCCTTGGCTTTTTGTGCTTCTTCGTACCGGAATTTGCCGTAGTCCATGATGCGGCATACTGGCGGATTCGCCAATGGTGCAACTTCGACCAAATCAAGATCGATTTCACGGGCTAACACGAGAGCGTCCGCAGTACTGCGAACACCCATCTGGCTACCATCCGGTCCAATGAGGCGAACCTCGCGCGCACGAATGCGTTCGTTGTAGCGAGGCTCTGAGATTGGCGGAGCTATGACTGTCTACTCTGATGCAATGGGTATGACCCTCCTTCGTTGGATTCCTGCGTCGCACGCACAAAGCCATGAGAGGGCGCGAACGCCACCTGCACACAACCTGTCAACTCCGTGTCACGACTCGCGTCATGCATCGGGTGGAAAGGTGGGAGTGCTGCTGCACCCCGCTTCGCTCGATTAACCCCCTGTAGGGTACAGCCTCATGAGTACAGATGACACTTTTTCCGCAGACACCTCGGCGGACGCCGATTCTCAATTGGCCCAGGCCGATGCCGCACTGAGTCAAGCCCGTGAGCGCCTCTCCGAGGCCCCAGCCGAAGTCGTGGTCGTCAATCATGTGATGGGGCTCTATGAACTTGGGGCGATTCATCTCTCCGCGTCTCCACCGCGCCTACACGAGGCAGCACTCGCCATTGATGCAGTTGCCTGTTTGGTGGAAGGTCTCGGGGGGCGTCTCGGCGAAGAATCTGAGACACTTTTGACCGCGTTGAGCAATATTCGCTTGGCGTTTGTTCAGGTCAAAAGCAGTGTCGGAAGCGACACATAAGACCTATTTA
>JAEMRC010000135.1 GCA_016463545.1 Ilumatobacteraceae bacterium | reverse complement strand
GAAGACGACAAACTGCTCGGAGGCGACGCCGATGACGACGGACTTCCTAACGCATTTGATGTCAATGATGATGGCGACACAAAAACAGACTCCGCCGACTCAGAGACACCCGCACCAAAAGTGACAGGTGACGAAAGCGGTGCCTGTGCAGCCGTTGACTTTAAGATCTTCACCAACTTCAAGGCAACGCAGCCCGGATTCGCTGGCACCATTAATGCATACGGAACTGGTGCCTTTTTGGCCGACGCAACCACTATTCCAAAAGCCATCGGAAGCACAATGAGCATGGTGTTCTCGCCAATTGCGACTGTATGTGGTTCCGCTGTCACCAAGTCAGAACTCAAAGGTATTGGTGTTCCATATGCACCAGCCGAATATGTTTCGCTGGGCGACAAATGCAGTACCGGCGATTACCAATGGACAATCGGAAACGGCAAAATGTGTGGCTCAAGCACATTCTCAGATGGCTATACATTCTCACTGGCTGACTTGCCATCTGGTCAAGACACATTTTCGATGCGTGTCACTACTGCTGATGACAAGCAGTATGAATTCACGGCGAGTGCCGGATTTGTCTTTGTCACACACCCAATGCTGCTTGGCTACCAAGCAGGAGAAACAAAAGGGTCGATTGATTATTCTGCGGGTACACCAGGTCCTGACGGAACAGCAGTCAAGGCGCCCTCCATATCGCTGAAGCAAACCGACAAACTTAAATTGTCTTTCTACCGACCACAACGTCTCGCTATCGACGGTGAGCCTGGCTTCGGAGAAGAAAAACCCGCTTTCTATGACCTCGGCGGATTCACCTACCTACCCCAACTTCCCAATGTTGCAAACATTGGTCAATGCGACTCACTGAGCACGATCGACACGGCGATGACCGTAGACACTCGAAGTGACACCACTGTCAAGCCAACAATGGAACTGGAATGGGATTTCTACACCAAGTGTTTCGTCCCCAAGTCCGCCACGTGGGTCACTGGAGACTGGCAGGGTGGCGTTGACATCACCGTTACACCTCCTGGCCCAGGCGGAAACGCTGGACAGAAATTATTCGTTAAGGGAACCTGACAACTACTTCTTTGAGATTTTTGCTTGCAACGCAGCGATGCGTTCGGCAAACCAAGGTTGGCGTGTACTCCACACCTGTGGATCAAGTTCTCGTGCAACAGCATTGGGGTGTGTCCGCACATCTGCCATGTCTTGAATAGTTTTCTTCACGCTCTCTAGTAACTCTCGTGGCGCCTCTGCTGCTTTGGCAGCCATGCGTTGTGCTTCGGCGAGCAACTCATCATCTGGCACACATTTCCAGACCAGACCGGCGCGCTCTGCTTGGGCTCCGTCAAGAATTTCACCAAACACCACTGTGGCAAAAGTTGTTTGTGGACCAGCGAGTCGCCGAAGCATCCATGTATGGCCGCCGCCAGGGTGAATTCCGATCTGTAAAAAACGTGTATCAAATTTGGCACGTTGAGCAGCGATACGAAGATCGCAACCCAGCGCCATGTTCATGCCAGCGCCGACTGCGGCCCCATTCACTGCTGCAATTGTTGGCAATGGACTCCGAGCGATACGCAAGAACCCTTCATAAATGCGGCCCAAGCTTGTTCCGTCGGCTTCAGCAAGATTTCCCAGATCTGCTCCCGCACAAAATGCCGACCCTGCTCCCGTCACCACGATTGCACCAATGCTGCGGTCAGCCTCAATGCGATCCATTGCCGACACAATGTCGTCCACCATCGGGGCTGTCAACGTATTGCGGGCTTCTGGATTATTTAACGTAAGTGTGGCCACCCCTTGGGCGACCGAAACAATGACAAGGCTCATTGTCTGATTCTGACACAACGAGCGCTCTCGCCTACCGTTGCATCATGACAACACAACCACCCAGCGACGTCGTGCTCTTTGAGGTCAGCGAACGAATCGCCACAATCACCATCAATAGACCGGCCGCCAGAAATGCGCTCAGCAGCGAGGTCTTGCGGCTACTCCCCCTCTTCATGAAACAAGCCGATGCCGATGATGCTGTCGATGTGATTGTGCTCACCGGAGCCGACCCAGCTTTTTGTGCAGGACTTGATCTCAAAGAACTTGGTGATACTGGTGCAAACCTTGGAGGAACGGGTGCGGATGGCACGCCAAATGCTGACGGGGTTCGCGGACCTTTTCCGTTTGTCACTAAGCCATTAATCGCCGCCGTTAATGGTGTGGCGGTAACTGGGGGCTTTGAGTTAGCCCTCAATGCAGACTTCATTATTGCTTCGGAGCACGCCAAGTTTGGTGACACTCATGCACGTGTTGGCGTGATGCCCGGATGGGGTCTCACTGTTTTATTGCCTCAAGCAATTGGAGTTCGTCGCGCCCGAGAGATGAGTTTTACCGGAAACTTTATGGACGCCCATGAAGCTCTCTCTTTGGGCTTGGTGAATCATGTCGTTGCACATTCAGAACTGATGTCTTTCACCCGCAAAATTGCCAAGGACATCATTGGCAACGAACAAGATGGAGTTCGACAGATTCGCCGAACGTATGCATCTAATAATGCTCAGACTGATCAATGGGCAACCGAAGCAACTGATGCCAAGGCATGGCGAAAAGCAACATTTGATCCTGAGATTGTTGCGCAACGACGCGCTCGCATTATGGAGCGTGGTCGAACTCAATAAGCGTTAGCGTTTGCGTTCTGCTTGAGCATGGACTTCGATACCACCTCGAGGTCGCTGCGTAAGTTTCACGATGACCGATTCTGCTTGCGCTGTGATCATGATTTCATTGGCAATCTCGGCTGCGAGAGCCTCGGCGAATACAGCGCGATCGCGGAATCCCCACAGATACAACTTGAGTGATTTGGATTCAATACACCACTTATCTGGCGTGTACTCAATCACCAAATGCGATACGTCAGGTTGTGACGTCACGGGACATATTGACGACAACTCATCGGTCGTGAAGCGTACGAGTGTCACATGATCGGGTGCTGGAAAAACTTCTACGTGCTCAATCGGATGACGAACAGTGTTTCCAAGGACAGTCAGTTCCATGTCGTCTAGCGTAGAGGACGGCTATTGCAAATCAGCGGGGAGCAGACTCCGAAGTGGCACTAATGGACGCGGGCCCACATGGGAAATCACTTCTGCCGCAGCGATGGCACCTATCCGACCACATGTTTCTAGGGCGTAACCACTTGTGTATCCATACAGGAAGCCCGCGGCAAACAAATCACCAGCCCCCGTGGTGTCCACGACATCGGGCACCGCGATGGCGTCAACAACATATTCATGGTCTCTTGTGACGATGACTGCACCTTTTTCTGAACGAGTGATGACTGCTACTTGGCACTCTTTGCGTAATTGTCCAATGGCCTGCTCAAATGAATCAACTTGATAGAGCGACAGTAGTTCTGCCTCGTTTGCAAAGAGCACGTCGATTTCATCTGCAACAAGTGATCGAAAATCAACTCGATGTCGGTCGACGCAAAATGCATCACTCAATGTCAACGACACAACACGGCCATGTTTGTGTGCCATTGCAGCAGCCCGCCGAAATGCTTGCTTGGCCTCGTCTCGATCAAAAAGATACCCTTCCATATACAGCACGGCTGCAGATTCAATGACCGCAGCATCAACATCATCAATGTTGAGCATTGTTGAGATTCCCAAGAACGTGTTCATCGTTCGTTGTGCATCTGGAGTAACTGCAATGATGCATCGCCCTGTCGGAAGTGTTTCGTCCGCAGCCCCACTATGAAACTGCACGCCAATTTCTTGCATATCTCGCGCAAAAATATCTCCGACTGCATCGCTTGCCACTTTTCCGATGAAAGCGACGCTGCCACCAAGACTTGCAATTCCGGCAATCGTGTTGGCGGCAGAACCACCACTTGTTTGAACTCCAGTACCAATTGATTCATACATTGCGATCGCCTGATCGGCATCTACAAGAGCCATCGCACCCTTTGACAAACCATGCTCCACCAAAAATGCATCGTCTACTCGGGCAATAACATCAACGAGAGCGTTACCGATTCCGACGACATGATGTTGAATACGTTCGGAATTTTTTAAACCATGTATTGCTGGGATCGAAAGAAAGTTTGTAGGCACGGCTAAGTACCGTAGCAAGCAGACAGGAGTTCTCACCGTCTCTCGGGCTAATCTGTGTCCATGTCACTGCTCCCCGCTAGCGCGACACGGGATGCACGACT
>JAEMRC010000134.1 GCA_016463545.1 Ilumatobacteraceae bacterium | reverse complement strand
GCGAATGCGGGCGAAGCCGTGGCGGTGTCGTTGTCCTTTTTCAAGAAGGGTTTTTTCCATCACGGCAAATATATGCGTCGGTTGCGCAACATTTCGGGTCACCAGCGTGTCAAAGAAATCAATTGAAAGAACTGAAATTGTGCCGTTAGACAAATCAAATGGCTGAATTGACAATGCGCGAGTCATGGCCAAATTATGCAGCTATGCGTCGCTTGATAGCCCGAAGTCCGTGTGCCGGATTCAGCAACACTCGAGCAATGCGTCGCCACAATCGACGTTGCTCGATGATATGAACAATCTGATGAGCAATGTTTTGATTAGCAATATCGCCAGCAATAGAAAGTTGCAAGTCGCGAACAACATGCTCAAGTTCTTCTACTCTTATGCGCCAGTTCTCCATCGATCGCACTGATTCGTCAGCCTGACGTGCTCCTGCTGCAGTGATCGCTAATTGCCCTTTGTTCAGGCCATTTGGCATTGTCACGTGAAGCCACCGATCAACGATGAGGTCTCGAGTAGCAAGCTCCAACTCAACCGAGGTCGGAGCGCGATCGACGTTTTCCTCCTCGCTTCGGACCGAACGAACATGGTGACGCATCAACGTCTCATGAACTGCCACTAATGAATACTGCTCAGCGATACGCACCAGATATTCCCAGTCGTCAAGCATGGGGATTGACTCATCAAAGGCTCCTACATCACGAGTCAGAGATCGGCGCAAAAGCACCGCACCAGACGAAAACAATTGACCAGCGATGAGCGACGTAAACGTTAATTGGCCATCTTCAATCGCCTGAGGAGCCTCATGGATTGGCCACAATCGATTGCCCCGCTGAGTTTCAATAACACGAGCAGAACCTGCGACACCTGCTGCGGCAGTTTTTTGAGAATCAAGGGCGCTCACCATCACTTTTAAGAAGTCGGGACTCCATGTGTCGTCGTCATCATGAAGCACAAAATAATCAGAGTCACACTGCGCTAATCCGCGATTTGAAGCAGCACCCGGGTTAACACATTCGTCAATGTGAACAACAAGAATTTGCTGAGATGTCTGCGTCGAAGACTGAGCAGCAATCTTGACGATTGCATCAACTGCGCGTGGGTCACCACCGTTGTTGACAATCACCAATACCCAGTCCGTGAAGGTCTGGTTTTGAACACTGGCGATTGCCCTGGCCAAGAGCACTGGCCTCTCGAACGTACGCATAATGACGGCCACCCGTGCGGTGGGGAGCGATGAAGTCATCTCGTAAGTGTAGAACCCAGGGCCCGCCACCATGGTGAAGCCGGCACAAAACCGTGATTCGAACTCGGTTTATTGAGTTGCAAGACTGGCGCGAAACTCACCATCAGCGATGAGCGCAGCAATTTCAGGAGATGGTTCAGACAGCCTCTCAAGAGTGACGCCTTTAATGCCTCCCGTAAACCTGAACACATGTGGATACGGTCCGACTGGAGATCCAGTATCAAGTCCGATATCAAATGATTCTCCACTCATCGAGAACACGATTGGGACGGACTTCTCGACGCGTGCATACGCAGCAGCAACACCATCGATCAGAAGCACGGCATAACCACCAGCCCCAAACCCGCCGTCATAAACATAGTCAACGATAATTTCGTGGGAGCCAACAGACAACGAAGTCGCTGCCCGCGCAACATAGTGTTCGTGACCCAACCAGTTGTAGTGATACACCACGTGGCCATCATGGTCAACATACAACGACCACCCCGCCATGTTTCCGCCCTGACATGCGATCACGCCACACACTCCCGTGCTTGGCACATCAACTACCGCAGTGATCCGAAAGGAGCAATTCTTGAGATTCACAACAGATCTTTCAGGCATGCGTACGTGATCAGATGTGTATGTAAATTTATTGAGTCCACCCAGACTCTCTGGTGGCACCATGGCAAGACCAAATGATGAGGCTGGTTCGCGCATCGGATAAATATTGTGCCGATTGGCTTGTTCGTCAAACATGGCTCGCAACTCAAGAAGTTTTTCCGGAAATTCCTGTGCAAGATCTTTTCCTTGAGAAAAATCATCTTGGATGTTATACAACTCCCATTTTTCTTCTGGCCCATCAAACGGAAATGTGCCAAAACGATTCCACGGAACTCGACCGTGGTAGCACGACGCAATCCAGCCATCGTGATACAGGGCTCGATTACCAAACATCTCAAAATACTGCGTTGTGCGCGTGCTGAGAGCGAGTGCGTTGTCAAAGGTGTACAACATTGACACGCCATCAACAGGCATCTGCTGGATTCCGTTTACATGCGTCGGCATCTCGATTCCGGCCGCAGCCAAAATAGTTGGCATGATGTCAATGACATGATGGAACTGATCGCGTAGTCCACCCGCATCTGTTATTGCGGCTGGCCACGACACAGCCATTGCATTACGTGTACCGCCAAAGTGTGATGCAACTTGTTTCATCCACTGAAACGGTGAGTCGAGCGCCCATGCCCAACCAACGTTGTAATGATTCTCGCAACGCGCTGATCCAAAATCATCCATGTGATCAAGCAGCCACTCAGGGTCTTCTGGAACACCATTTTGAAATGACGGCGCGCTCCACGCCCCATGAATGGTTCCTTCAGCAGACGCACCGTTATCGCCCGTGATGTAGATAAACAGCGTGTTGTCTTCGATCCCTAGTGCTTCTACTGCATCAAGCAGTCGACCTACTTGTGCATCGGTGTGGGCAAGAAAACCAGCGAATGTTTCCATCAACTTGCTCGCAACGGGCTTGTAGCGATCTGGGTAGTCGTCCCATGCCGGAATCTCTGCAGGTCGCTCTGTCAGAAGAGTTCCATCAGGAATCACGCCAGATTCCGATTGACGCTCAAATATCTCAGAGCGCAGTGCATCCCATCCGTTATCAAAATGTCCCGCAAATTTATCGATCCACTCCTGTGCGACATGGTGCGGACAATGCATCGCCCCTGTTGCAACATATGTAAAAAAGGGACGCTCCGGATGTGACGCCTTTTGTATGTTCATCCAAGAAATCGCCTGATCAACAATGTCTTCTGTCATGTGGTAATCATCACGACCTTCATAGGGCATGACCGGAGTGGTCTGATCAAACATCGGTGGCTCCCACTGCGACGCTTCTGCATTGATGATTCCGTAAAAACGCTCAAAGCCCATTCCTGTTGGCCATCTGTCGAACGGCCCTGCCAAAGTTTGCTCCCACAATGGAGTCAAGTGCCATTTGCCAAAACATGAAGTTGAATAACCTGACAAGCGTAAAATCTCTGCTACAGACGCGGCCTCTTTGGGGATCACGCTGTCGTACCCGGGAAAAATATTTGCAGCCTCCGGGATGCCACCCATATGCACGGTGTGGTGATTGCGTCCAGTCAACATTGCTGCTCGAGTGGGTGAACATAATGCGGTCGTATGGAACTGGTTGTATCGAAGTCCATTTTTTGCAACGCGATCAAGTGCAGGAGTAGGAACCGGCCCGCCAAATGTGCCGCACGTTCCAAAACCAACATCATCTAGCAACACCAACACAATGTTTGGCGCGCCAACTGGCGCTTGCGTAACCGGCAATGGACTTAATGTTGAGTCGGCAATTGTGCGACCCATTACACCCTTAAACGGCGGAGTCGCCGTTGGTAGCGACGAACCAACAGGGCTACTCAAGATGCAAAACCTGCGTTATCAATTGCCAAACGAATTCGGTCAATCATGACAGCATCGCCAGACAGAGCAATCGAGCCATCGGCTGCCAGCGAGGACCAAGAACCGCCTCTGCCCATAACGGCATGCAAAGTTTTTTGTGACATCGTCACCACGCTTTGGGCACCACTGCCATCAGTCGGAACAGCTACACAGTTGCGAATATGTAGTCCGCAGATCTCTGTACCTACATGGAACGCCACATGGTGATTAATGCCCTCGGCCTTGGATGGTTCGAGCAACACCCGAAGCGTATGTACAAGGTCGGTACTTGACGTTGTCTCGAGCGTGTTTGACCAGAAATTGTGATTATTGAAATGTTCCATTGAAGAAGAACCATCTAGATGTCGTGCTCGAGTAATTGCCCAGTTACGAATATTGGCTGCCGGAGTACGTTGTGCAATTACACGCAAACACGCCGCGAGCAATTCTTTGTCACTCGTAGTCGCACCTTCGGATCGCACAAGCCACGTGGCAAGTTCGGTCGCCCATCGGATGTCGTTCTTTGCCAAAGCATCTTGAGATTGCTTTGCCACTTCTG
>JAEMRC010000133.1:2433-4266 GCA_016463545.1 Ilumatobacteraceae bacterium | reverse complement strand
ACAGCGGATTCACTTCCACCGTTCAAGTTGGTGATGCTCTCAGCAATATTGAGAGCACTTGGCTCATTGCTTGCGATGGTGCGTCCAGCTCTGTTCGCCAGAGCGTAGGTATTGCAATGGACGGCCCCGACAACTTGCAGCAGTTCAATATGTTCCACTTCCAAGCAGACCTCGATGCACTCGTTGGTTCGCAATCTGGAATTTTGTATTGGATCTGTGACCCATATTCAGGTGGCGCACTTGTTTCTCACGGTGGCGACAACGAATGGGTGTACATGATGCCCGCCGATGGGGCGCGCACAGAACCATTCACCGATGAAGAATGCTTCACTCACATTCGCCGAGCACTAGCCCCGACAGACTCTGAAATCACATTGCTGCGTCAATCGTCGTGGACCATGACTTCGCAGTTAGCCCAGTCGTACCGTATAGGCCGCGTCTTTCTCGCTGGCGATGCGGCACACCGCTTCCCACCAACCGGCGGTATGGGCCTCAACACCGGTGTTGGCGACATTCATAATCTGATGTGGAAAATTTCCGAAGTTGAGCGTGGAAGCGCAGATGATGAACTACTCAACTCTTACGAATCTGAACGCCGCGTCATTGCCGAACGCAACGCCCAAGCAAGCCTAGAAAATGCCTTCAAAATGTTTGATGTTTTTATGGCGCTCGGCATAGACCCCGACAAAGAAGTGTCAGCTAAGAATCTTGAAGCGGCGTTGAATTCTGCCGAGTCACTTGCCTCAATTGAAACTGCAATTAATAACCAGGCAACACACTTCAATATGATTGGACTGCAAATTGGGTACCGCTACATGAGCGAGCACTCCACAACACCACTAGAAATTCTGACCGATGAACTCATTACTACGTATCGGCCAAGTGTCGAACCTGGAAACCGTTTACCTCACGGTTGGCTCGAACGTAATGGCGAAACCATTTCGTCGCTCGATCTCGTTCCGCTTCATTCACACGTGGTAATTGGTGGGTCACAATATGCGGGCGAAGACTGTGACGTTCGCTTGGGAACCGACTTCACTGATTCCAACAATTGGTGGTCCTCTACGTTGCAGTTGCTTCCCCATCAAGCACTCGTCGTACGACCCGACCAGCACATCGAGCAGATTCGCGGCTAAAACTCAATCTTGCGAGTGCTCTCATTTGAGATGGAGCAAGAGGGTCAATAAAAAAATGTGAGCCCATGTGCACCATTTACGCATTGCTAGTGAAGTCACAATATGCTTGCGTCGTGAACGATGCAGTGAGAAACACCCATACGGATGAGTTCGCCGTTGAAGCACACGGGCTCACCAAGCACTATGGAGACATTGTGGCGCTCGACGGCCTCGATCTCGCTGTTCCAACTGGTTCAGTTCTGGGTTTATTGGGTCCGAACGGTGCAGGCAAAACAACTGCGGTTTCCATTCTCACCACGCTCACCGCGCCCGATTCCGGAACGGCTCGGGTGGCTGGCGCCAATGTACTGACTGAACCTCAACGTGTGAGGTCCCTCATTGGATTGTCTGGTCAATACGCCGCCGTCGACGAACATCTCACTGCGATGGAAAACCTAGAGATGATCGGGTGTTTGTATGGGATGCGTCGCCAGGTATCCCGAAAAAAAGCAGGTGAACTCATTGAACGATTTCAATTGAGCGAATCTGCCAATCGACCGCTCAAGACCTTCTCTGGTGGAATGAGGCGGCGCGTCGACCTCGCTGGTGCGCTGCTTGCCGACCCCCCTGTTCTCTTTCTTGATGAGCCGACAACGGGGCTAGATCCACGAAGTAGAGGTGAATTGTGGAATGTGATTCGCGAGCGTGTTGATGCTGG
>JAEMRC010000133.1:0-2333 GCA_016463545.1 Ilumatobacteraceae bacterium | reverse complement strand
GCACAAAACGTAGAGATTCTTGACATCGGTTTGCGACGACCCACCCTTGATGACGTGTTCATGGAACTCACCGGACGCAAGACACAGGAGGAGCAGTCATGATCAAAATGATTCGTGATGCCACCACCATTGCCCGACGAAATATCATTCGTATTGGTCGAGTACCAGAGGTAATGGTCTTCGTCATTATTCAGCCACTCATGTTCGTTCTGCTTTTTGCATACGTGTTCGGCGGCTCAATTGATATTCCCGGCGGCAACTATCGCGAGTTCCTCATTGCGGGCATCTTTGCCCAAACTGTCGTTTTCGGTTCCACGTTCACTGCGTCGGGGTTGGCCGAAGACGTTCAAAAAGGTCTGATCAATAGATTCAGGTCACTTCCAATGTCACGCTCGGCAGTGGTAGCAGGTCGTACAGCCAGCGATGTTGTCTACAACTTGCTATCGGTCATCATCATGTCAATGGCGGGATTAGCTGTGGGATGGCGCATACGAGGTTCGATTCTCGACGCAGTGGTTGCCTATTTGTTATTACTCTTTTTCTCGTACTCATTTTCATGGGTGATGGCGTGTCTCGGGCTTCTCGTTCCGACACCAGAAGTGGTGAACAACGCCACCTTCGTCGTACTCTTCCCGCTGACCTTTATTGCCAATACTTTCGTTCCATCCGACAGTTTGCCAGGGGTATTGAAAACCGTCGCTGAATGGAACCCCGTGTCAACCTTGACGCACGCCGTTCGCGTTCGATTCGGAAACCTGCCTGCTGGAACTCCCGAACCATCGGCATGGCCATTGCAAAACGCAATGTTGTACTCACTCGGTTGGGCAATTCTCTTAATTGTTATTTTCGCGCCAATTGCAACACGGTTGTATCAGCGCACGGAAAAACGTTAAACAGCCAGCCTGCCTCTATGAAGTGCCTTAAACAGGAACGGTCAGAGCGTCGTATTCGTATACCCAATCAAGAATTGACATTCCTGGTGGCACAAGAGTGAAAAATAAATCTCGGTCTTTTTGTTCTTGACCATCAACCATGTGGAATAGATCACGATTGGCCAATGACGAGGTTTGCACTTGAGCTGTGCGGCCCTGGCGTGCATTCTCATATCGACGAAGTGCAAGGGCCGCATCACTCGTGCCTGCATCACTGAGACAACGTGCTAGCACCACTGCGTCTTCAATTGCTTGACATGAACCTTGTGCCATAAAGGGGAGCATGGGATGGCACGCATCACCAAGCAATGTGGTCGTTCCGATTCCCCACTGGTCTAATGGTTCGCGGTCGTATAACGCCCAACGGAAAACTGGTTCTTCAACACGTGCGAGAAGTGAGAGAAGCTCTGGCGACCAACCTTCAAATCGCGCATACAGATCTTCAACTGTTCCTTGCTCAGTCCATGATTCGGTTTCCCATGAATCTTCAGGCGATATACAAACAAGGTTGAGATGACTGCGATTGCGCCCAATGAAATAACTCACCACGTGCCGGTCGGGACCCATTCGGTTGGTGACGTCCATGGGTAGATCTTCCACAAACTTGCGTGGCACCAAGGCGCGATATGCGGCAGAGCCACTGAAGCGTGGTTTGTCTAGACCGCCAACGCAGGGGCGAACAACGGAGTGAATTCCATCAGCCCCAATGACGATGTCGAAGGATTGGGCTGTGCCATCGGAAAATCGGACGACCGACGATGAGTCACCTGGCTCAACCCCAACAACATGAGTGGAGAATTTCAAGGTCACATTTTTGGTTTGTGCTACTGCATTCCCAAGAATTTCAACTAATTCATTGCGAGCAACGTTTGCTAATGGCACTTGATGTTGGGATAGAAAACTTTCGTCAAGGTCTGTTGAACGAAGGATGGAGTCATCTTCCCAACGACGTAATACAACTCGTTGCGGATATACCGCAATTTCTGAATATGCCTGGCCAAGACCTAGCGAGTGCAAAAGACGAGAAGCATTAGGGCTGATTTGAACACCTGCACCAATTTCTCTGATTCCTGCGGAACGTTCAAAGACAGTTATTTCATGAGAACTCTGTGAGAGCGCAAGAGCAGCGGTGAGCCCGCCGATTCCTCCACCAACTAATGCAATTTTCATGATTCAGAGCCCCCGACTTCTCCATATTGCGCAAGCAATAACTGATCTACGACTTGCGGATGACACCATCTTTTACTGCTGCTGCAGCAACTGCTGGGGCAACACGTTCAACAATTGTTCGGTCGAACACTGACGGCACCACAAATTCTGGTGAGAGTTGGGCATCGGTAACTGACTCGGCAATGGCAATTGCGGCTGCCAATTTCATGCCTTCAGTGATGTCTGTTGCAT